>CALMMI010000579.1 GCA_937868245.1 uncultured Ignavibacteria bacterium
TGTGAGTTCTTTTGTGTCATTCGGGTATTTGTGGATTTCTATAGTAAGAACTGTTTTGGGTGGGTTCTTGTTTCACTTGGTGGTGAGATTTATTTGTGGGTGACGTGATTTTTCATTCAATATAAAACATGAGCTGTTTTATCAAAGTGAAACAGCTCATGTTTTTATATTGAATCCAAAAGAGAAACTTAAAGCTTATCAGATAAAGTTTCTTCTACTTTACTTCCCATATTCTGACTTTAACCAACTTATCTGATGAGGGGTAAGAATTGTTATCTATGACTGATGCTATAAATTTGGAATTAGAGTTGTAAGTTGAAAAACTAATTGTAGTCCGAATAGGTAGGGGTAAAACTCTTAGAAACTTCATATCAGGAAAGGTATATATTTCTGGCTGAAGAGGTTCTAAATTGTAATGTTCATCAGCAGCTGACTTTTGAACCATTAAGGTATTATCATTAGAAATACATCTATCTGTAAAAAAAACTCGAGAATTTTCATATCCTATCTTATCTTTAGGTTTAAATGGATTTGAATTTAATTTAATACTTGTTTGTGTATCAAAAAACTCTAAAAAATTACCTGAAGAATCATTAACTGCTATGCTTAGCGTTGAAAAATCATAAGACAATCTTCTTCTCGGAGAGGAAATTTCTCCGTATGTATAGCCTGCAGGGAAGTGTAAAACATTAGACACTTTATCTGTTTCAATGTCCCATAGGACAAGTTCTGAATCGTCTTTTTCAATTAGTACAAGTTTATTTGAAGAATTAATACCAAGCATCTCCCATTTTCCTGTCATCTTGAAGGAAAATTCTTTGATCTTAGAACCATCTTTTACTGAATAAAAAGTATTTTTAGTCGGCTCACCTTTTAAAGGTATTGCACCATGAATAGCTAATCCGTCAGGTAATAACCGGGCATTCATTATATTGAAGAATTTTTGAATAACTGCACCATCATTAGGGTTAATTACATAAGCTGAATCTATACCCCATTGAATTAAGAATTTTGTTTCATCATCGCTAAAATTAATGATATCAGCAAGTTTTCTATTATGAGAGAAACTACATAATTTTGATCCTGTCTTTGTGTCGTAAATCTCTGTAAAACCTCTCGAATCAGAATATCGATAGCCACATACAGCAATTTTTGAACCTGATGGGGAAAGTACCATTCCATCAATAACATTATTTCCTAAATCAATATCTTTGAATTTAATACTCACATCTTTTTCGTTACATGAAATAATCCAATCAAGATCTTTTATTTCCCCTGCATGTAAAGCTTCTACTAATGTTGGGGGATAAATTTTTCCAGTATAAGCAATACTTGAAATATATAATGAGGTACTTGCTGGTACACAGATCTTAAAAAAACCAGATGTTGTACATTGATATTGAAATCCGTTCGGATATAGAATTACCACTAGACCTGATGTAGGTTTTCCATCGCAATCTACGATTTTACCAATTATAAATGAAGGACAATCAGTCACCTCAATATTTATTGTACGCTCTTCACCAACTATTGTCAAAGGAGCTACATTAGTTGTAGGAGCTGTAAGATTACTATTAGTTGTTGAATTAATAGTAACCTCCAAAGCTATATCTAAAGGAACACGACAATTAAAATATCCGTTTGTATCAGTAAGAGTTTTCCTTTCTCCGACAGTAACATATATTCTTGCCAAACCCTCTGATTTACACATAACCCTTCCTTTAACCATACCTATCTTAGTTGGAATATCCAAATTCCAATCGGTAAAATGTGAAACCTCACCACTATAATAATCCCCTGATTTCACAGCAGACCCTTCTTCCATCCACATACCAAGCTTTTCATCAAAATACCAAAGAGGCATAGAGGCAGGGGCATCCTTCAGCATCGAAGATGCAAGAGGGTAGGTAAGTGTAGCAGTTTTCCCCTCAGCAAGATTGAGCTCATTTCCCGTACCATCAGTTATTTGAACACGGAGTACACCATAAGAAAGAAGTTCGGTTTGTGAGCCGTCCAAACGTTTACCGGCAAAATCACCGGAGAATGAGTTATAGAAAGAACTCTGTGTAGGATATAAGAACTTAGCTGAAACTTTTGCCGTACCTGTAAACGGTTTTCCGTTTGCATCTACAAGAGAAGCAGCAGGGAATGAAACAGATGCACTCCCAACAGAAATCTTGCCTCCTGAAGTTGCATCCAATGTATAACTTGCATTGTTACTTTGCATTGTTAGGCGGAGCTCTGTAATACCACCTCCCTTAGGTGTTTCTGCTCTGCTTCCGGTGAAATATCCGTTTTTCTTACAGATAATAAAACATCGGGAAGACGGAACTGCTGCATTCTGAATCATGAATGTACCGTATTCATTGGTGATTGCAGTTTTGCCGTTGGCATTTACGGATACCCCTTCGATAGGTTGCCCGTTTTCGTCGTTAATCATTCCTGCGATTGTTGTTACTGTATTGCCGTTTGCATCGATTCCCGTAGGGGAATCTGTATTTTTGCAGGTTGCCAGAAGCATTATAAGTAATGCAGGGATGAGATAGTGAATACGAAAATATTTCATTTGATTGCTTTTTGAAAAAATTGTGAAAAAGTTATTTTTTGCTACTCTTTTACTTTCCAACATCGAACATACCCACTTAAAGAATAATTCGAATGGTGTCCGATAGCAGCAATATATTTACTGTTATTACTGTATGTGTAACTGAGCCAAACCTCCGTATTCGAGGGAGTCCATAAACTTCTCAACCTTTTACCGTCTGTCATTGAAAAGACTGTGGGAGTGTTCCCTGTACCCGTCATAGTAAATGTAGAATCATTCGAGCATCCAAAATAGCCATAGAGTGGTATCTTCCCATTATCGGGATATGTAAATGGAACAGAGTTTATTCTTTTACCTGATTGAGAATGATAGAAATTAATGGTTGTATTTTGTACGTCTCCCAATGCAATTATCGAAAAATCGGGGGAAAAGCAATTACCTTTCATAAAGGTATTATCATACGTTGCATTTGGAAGGGTTATATCAGAGGATTTTGAATCTGTTAAGATATCCCAATAAATTATTCTTACCCTTGAGCTGGTTAGCTGGCTGAGAAAAATTAGATGAGTAGAGCCATGAGTACCAGCCAATATCCATTCACCACTTTCTTTAAAAGTGAAATCCTTGATTTTCGATTTGTTCTCAAGAGAATAAAGGGAAAACGTAGAGGGAGAATTGTAATTCCTTGAAACAATTGCCGAGCCGTCCGGCAGCATTCTTACTTCGTTTATCACCCAACTGTATTCAGTTTTTTTATACGCTTTGCTGATATTCCCGAATACCTTTATAACTTTTCTTTGCTGAATATCCATTATATATGCTGAATCCGCCCAATGGATTAAAGCCAATTTTCCGTCGTCTGTAAAATTAACAGCTCTTGCTCCTAACGATGAACTTGTATCGTAACTCTCAAAATTTGTGTGGTTCCATCCTGATTCAGTCTCATGAAAACTTACATAAGCACGTGAATAGTAATTTGTTCCGTTGAATGCCAGCATGGAGCCGTCAGGAGAAAAAAGAGTCCCATGGGTTTCGTTGGTATAAGGATATGAACCATAATCCCTACCGGGCACGGCATTCAAACTAAAATATTCAGGTATGTTCTCCTTAGTACACGATGTGATATAGCGTACACTGTCAACTTCACCGTTCATAATAGACCCTGTTCGTGTAGCGAACACTAGAGTTCCGGCATCTGATATAGCCGACACTGTTGCAATTGTGCCATCCGGTACTAATGTTTTGAACCTGCCCGTTGTTGTAAATCCAACTCCGTAACCACCGCCTGAAAAAGCAACGTATGCTGTTCCTGTTGTCGGTTTGTCGTTGCAATCAACAATCGTCCCGCTTACGTATGCAGGACATTCGAATAACTTCAAATTGATTGTGTATTCTTGGTCTTTTGAAAGTTTCGGAATCTGGGTGCTGTTTAATCGTAAGCCATAATTTGCACCGGCTTCTATTCGAGCCTCCAACTCGGTGTTGATTGGGACACGGCATGAAAAATCACCGTTTGAATCGGATAGTACTGTTCGCGGTCCAATATAAATTGATATGCCGCTCGAACCTGTACCTCCGCATTCCACTCGTCCTTTTAGTACGGCAGTTTCCTCAGGGAGGGCGCAAGCCCATGTCCCTAAATGTGAAATTTTCCCGGAATATGTATCAGCCGTTTTTAAGGAAGAACCATCTTCTTTCCATATACCGAGAGATTCATCGAAATACCATAAAGGCATAAAGGTATTTGCTCTTTTTCGTAATAAGTATGGAATACCGTAGGTTACAGTCGCTGTTTTTCCTTCTGCAAATTTGAGTTCGTTACCTGATTGATCTGTAATTCGGACTTGAAGAACCCCAAAAGCAAGTAATTGCATTACAGTACCATCCAATCGTTTTCCTATCATTTCACCGGAAAATGAGGCACTCTTCAAACCATCAATTGGAACACTGAAGGTAAATTTTGCAGCTACTTTTGCAGTTCCGTTATATGGTGTTCCGCTT
>CALMMI010000580.1 GCA_937868245.1 uncultured Ignavibacteria bacterium
AGAAGTGTGCATGTTTCCACAGTACATGAGACACACTACGGTGTGTCTCTACAATATAACTACCTAAAGCACGGCAGTAAACAACTGCCTTGACTCTGCATTTTAATTTTCAAATTACAAATGCATGGCGGCAAATAACCCAACTGACCAATTTTCCATAACGGAGGGTTTGCAAACCCGCCTCTACGGAAAAAATGCCTACTCCTCATCACCCCGCAATTTTTCCAAAACAGAAAAATCTTCTAGTGTTGTAGTATCACCGGAAATTGTCCCACCCGCTACTATCTCACGCAATAAACGGCGCATAATTTTTCCGCTTCGAGTTTTGGGTAAGCCTTCGGTAAATCGTATTTCATCGGGTTTGGCAATATGACCAATTTCTACTCCTACGTGATTGCGTAACTCTTCTTTCAGTTTGTTCAAATCTCCGGCAGTGATATTTGCTTTCAGAGTTACGAATGCTACCAGCGCATTCCCCTTTAATTCATCCGGTTTTGCCACAACGGCAGCTTCGGCTACAAATGGATGGGAAACAAGTGCGCTTTCCACCTCAGCAGTTCCAAGTCGGTGTCCGCTTACATTTACAACATCATCCACACGCCCCATAATCCAAAAATACCCGTCCTGATCCTTACGTGCTCCGTCTCCTGTGAAATACCAGCCCTGATGTTCATTTGTAGGAGGGAAATTACTCCAATAAGTTTCTTTGTATCGTTCCTTATCTCCAAAAATTGTCCGTGCCATGCCGGGCCACGGGTGCTTTACTACCAATAGTCCGCCTTCATTCGGCTCACAACTTGAACCGTCTTTCCTCACCACATCAGCAAGTATCCCGGGGAGAGCGAACGTAGCACTACCCGGCTTCGTATCGGTGGCACCCGGAATAGGCGCAATCATAATACCGCCGGTTTCCGTTTGCCACCATGTATCTACAATCGGACATTTGTTCTTTCCAATCATTGCCCTATACCACATCCATGCTTCTGGATTTATAGGCTCACCCACCGTCCCAATAAGCCGTAACGACGACAAATCATGCTTGAGCGGATACCCGTCGCCCCATCGGATAAATGCACGAATGGCAGTTGGGGCAGTGTAGAATATCGTTACCTTATGCCGTTCGATAATATCCCAAAATCTATCCGGTTCATGATAATTTGGCGCACCTTCGTACATGAGAACACTCGCGCCATTGGCAAGCGGACCATACACTATATAACTATGCCCCGTTACCCACCCTATATCGGCAGTACAGAAATACAAATCATCGTCTTTAATATCAAAGACTGTTTTTGTAGTGTACGCAACATGAGTTAGATATCCACCTGTAGTATGAAGAATCCCCTTAGGCTTTCCTGTTGAACCGCTTGTATAAAGGATAAAATGAGGATGTTCACTGCCAAGAGGTTCGGCAGGTATATTCGAGGATGCTCCGCGCATCAGATCATGCCACCAATGGTCACGACCGGCTTTCATTATTACATCCCCACCCGTTCTGCGCAACACCAGAGAATGTTGAATAGTGGGGCAATGCTCCAATGCCGCATCTGCAGCTTGCTTTAGATTGACCATCGTTCCACGTCTGAATGCACCGTCCTGAGTGATTAACATCACTGCTTTTGAATCATTGATACGTTCTCGAAGTGCTTCGGCTGAAAATCCCCCGAACACCACATTATGAGTTGCGCCTATCCTTGCACAAGCAAGCATTGCAATCACAGCTTCCGGCACCATTCCCATATAAATTGCCACTACGTCACTTTTTTTCACTCCCAACGAAAGGAGTACCCCTGCACATTTACATACTTCATGGTGAAGCTGTGAATAGGTTAATGTTCTAATTTCACCACCATCGGGTTCACCCTCCCAAATCAGTGCCGCTTTATTGCGCCTCCATGTATTCAAATGCCTGTCCAGACAATTATAGGATATATTGATTTTACCCCCTCCGAACCACTCTGCTATGGGGTGTTTCCATTTGTATGCTGAATTCCATTTTCGAAACCACTCAAGGGATTCAGCCTGTTTTTCCCAAAACTCAACGGGATTCTTTGCTGCTTTTTTGCTGATACTCTCTAATTTTTTGGCTGAAGGGATATGCGCTTTCTCGCTGAATTCTTTAGAAGGAGGAAATGTTCGATTTTCATTTTGCACTGATGAAATCGTTCCTTGTTGGGTTGAAGATGTCATGAAGCTCCTTATGTTGGGGATGTATGAAGAAAAATCGTTGTGAATCTTGTGCTATCATTTCATAATTTTCTGTGTCTTTTTCCGCTCAGAATACAATAATAGAACGTTTTTCAAAATTTATCCCTTCTGATAACATTCTATTTAGTAAGTATCTACAAGAACAAAAACTGTGTGTACAATGTAAATACTATGGCAAATATACTCCATTTCGATATTTCAGAAGTTACAATCGAAACAAAATAGTATATTGCAAAATAATTTCTCTAACAGCATTTCAATTTATTCTCAAAAGTTTTTCCATAGGGGGTTTATGATGACTCTTGATTCTTCTTTTCGATTCCGGCAGATTATCCCTGCTTTTTTGATTTTCCTTGTGAGTTTACTCTTGTCGGTTCCTACTGCTTCTGCAGCCGACGGCGACACAATTAAAGTTCGTCCTATTGAGTTTAAGGGTAATCAAAGCGTCTATTTTCAATGTCCTCCCAAATCTGTAAAGTATCAAAAGGTACTGATAAACTACAAACTTCGCTGCCCCACCGGAAAGCCATGCGGCGAATGGGATTACCTGTTTTATGTATTCATCAAGAAGCCGGATAATTCCAAACCCGACAGCTTGAAAGTAAGGGATGCACAGCGTTATGAAATCATGCGCTATATTTCTCCGTATGGAAACAACTTATCTCTGGGTGCAGGATTTACATGGACTATGGACATAACCGACTTTGCACCTCTTCTCCACGATTCCGTCTATATTGAAGCGGGAATGTTTCAAGAGGAATTGGAGTTGACAATCGACTTTATTACCGGTACTCCACCACGCGATGTTTTAACTATCCAACCGCTGTGGGATGGAAATCCTCAATATGGACAACCTACATCTATCGAGAGTTTTTTAGTACCTAAAAAAGGGTATATCCCTTCAGCAGCAAAGGGAGCAAAGCTAAGAGTAACGCAAACAGGGCATGGGTTCGGGCAGAGTCCTGATAACTGTGCTGAATTTTGTAACAAGAAACAATATATAAAAGTTAAAGGTAATAAAATTTTCGAGCGTGATGTATGGCGTGAAACATGCGGTCTTAACCCAGTTTACCCGCAAGGAGGAACATGGGTTTACAGCCGCACCAATTGGTGTCCCGGGGCAGAAGTAACACCGTTTGATTATGAATTAACTCCTACCATTACAGCCGGCGATTCGCTTGACCTTGATATGGATATGGAAGATTTTACGTTCCCAGCCGGAGGCGCAGGCACTCCTCCTAATTATGTAATTACTTCGTATCTGTTTACGTATTCGGCTCCAAATTTAACATTAGATGCATCCCTCGAAAAAATCTTAGCCCCAACTCAGGATGCATTCTACAAACGTCATAATCCTATTTGTGGAAGCCCTGTAATCAGAATCCGTAATAACGGAGCAACTCCTCTTACAACTCTTGACATAACTTATGGTGTGCAAGGTGGAGGAACAACAACCTATACCTGGAAAGGTAATCTTCAATTTATGGAAGAACAGGAAATTTCGTTACCTCCATTTGATTGGGGAACTTGGACAGGTCCTAATATTTTCGAAGTTGAATTATCAAATCCAAACGGTAAGAAGGATGAGTACTCTGCTAATAATCATGGTTCCAGTACATTCGACCTCCCGCCAACATACTATAGCAATATTGAAATAAATCTTGAAACTAATAAGTTTGCCTCCGATCAGTACGAATGGACACTCACAAATTCGGACGGAACAATAGTTCGTCACCGTGATAATTTAGCTGATAACACATTGTACATCGACACACTCAATCTTGCAAACGGATGTTATGAGTTCAGGCTTATCAACAAGCTGCACTATGGTTTATCCTGGTGGGCAACCTATGCTGACTTAGGAGGAGGTTCACTATTATTTTCCAACAACGGCAGACTTGTCCATAAGTTCCAGCCGGATTTCGGTACGGAAGTATATCAACAATTCCGTGTTGCACCC
>CALMMI010000581.1 GCA_937868245.1 uncultured Ignavibacteria bacterium
GTGAAGATTCTGTTGATATTGTTGTTCGTGTTTTCGAGAAAGATCGTTTTACCATCCGTAGAGTTGAGATTATCGGAAATACGAAAACGAAGGACAAGGTTATCCGCAGGGAACTCTATACACGTCCCGGAGATTATTTCAGCCGCTCGGCAATTATCCGTAGTATCCGTGCATTGGGTGTGCTTAACTATTTCAACCCCGAAGCTCTTCAGCACAAAGACTTGGTAAAGCCTGTAGATAACACCAAAGTTGATGTAATCTATAAAGTGGAGGAACGCTCTACGGACACATTTAACGCATCTCTTGGTGTTGCGGGGTCGTTAGGTTTAACAGGTTCTGTTGGTGTTACATTCAATAACTTTTCGATTAGCGAGCCTTTTCGTGGCGGTGGCGGGCAAATCCTTAATATTAACGCTGAATTCGGACAGGGAAGTACCTACCAAACTACGTCGATTAGCTTTACAGAGCCGTGGTTGAACAACGAACCGACTACGTTAGGTGTAAATCTCTACAGAACGAGACAGCGATATACATACGATCTTGAACAGATTGGCGGACAAATTAATGTAGGTCGCCGTTTGCGCTGGCCCGATGATTATTTCCGTGTTGACGGATCACTCCGTATTCAAAGTTTGAATAATCGCGGGTCATCTGTATATGCACAAGGTTTATCGAGTGAAATAAGTTTGGGTGGAAGTATATCCCGCGTAAGTTTGGATAATCTTGTCTTCCCGACAAGCGGTTCTAAATTCATTTATTCTTCCCAGATTGCTCTTGGCTCTGTTGGGCTTGGAACTACTGACTTTTGGAAAAACTCTGTTCAATTTGAATTTATCAATCCATTGCTTTCGATTGACGGCAATACAAGATTGGTACTTTATCTAACCTCGGACATGGGGTATGTAACGGGTGTTGGAAGCGATACAACCAATATTCCTCCTAATCAACGGTTTTACATGGGAGGAAATGGTTTAGGTGGCTTTAACCTGACTCCGCTCAGAGGTTACCCTGATAATTCATTGGGTCCGATTAACAGTGATAATTATGTATTAGGCGGCAGGTTAATGATGCGGCATAATTTGGAATTGCGTTTTGCTCTTTCGCTTAATCCTATGCCGATTTATCTGCTGGCTTTTGCCGAAGCAGGGAATGTGTGGGATGGCTTGCAACATGCCGATCCGTTCGATTTGAAACGTTCTGCCGGTGTTGGCGTAAGGCTGCTGCTCAATCCTATCGGGTTATTAGGATTTGATTACGGGTATGGATTTGATCCAATCGGTTCAGTAGGTGAAAAATCCGGTTGGCGTTTTCACTTTCAGTTCGGAAGATAACACTTGTTCGTAGATTTGATTTTTTATTTATTTTTATAATTTTATTATTTATCAAGGGTTTTTTTTAATGAAAAAAGCAGTAGTTCTTTTCGCAGTTGCTCTCGCTTGTCTTTTTAGCAGTAAGACTGCTAGCGCGCAGGCAATGAAATTAGGGTATGTAGATACAGAAACAATTTTAAAGCAACTTCCTGATGCACTTGAAGCCGACAGGAAGCTAAAAGATATAGCAAGCAAGTACCAAGACACACTCAAGAAGTTTGAGGATGATCTCAAAAACAAGTATGAAGCGTATAAAAAACAAGAAGCAATGATGACTGCAGATGCAAAGAAAAAAGAAGAAGAGCAGCTTAAAGGAATTCAACAGGTTTACCTGCAATATCAAGAAGAAAAATTTGGTCAAACAGGTGAAGTAGCCCGCTTGCGTGAAACATTCATGACACCAATCCGTGAGAAAATTCTCACAACAATCAAAGAAGTATCCAAAGAAGAAAAAATCAGTTTTGTGTTCGACAAAACAAATCCGGGATTACTTTACGGTGACGAAAAATTCGATATTACGTTCAAAGTAATCGACAAGATTAAACGTAAGTAATCAATTACGATATACAGTACCACAAGCGGTTAAGCCGATACTATCACTTGACCGCTTTTATTTCTTTTTCTGCGACTCAAAAATCATATTTGCTTATTGCCAAATTTTCTACCTAAGTAATTTTGTTTATCTAAACCTACTTGATTCTTATGAAAAAGTATCTTTTGGCAATCCTTGTTTTTGTCGGTATAGCTCTTGGCGCTAATAGTTCTGCTTTTGCACAGAAAATCGGTTATATATCCTCGCAAACTATCCGTGAGAAATTTCCAGAAGCGCAACAGGCACAGCAACGCCTTCAATCGATGGTTGATGATTGGAAACGCGAACTTGACGAACTGCAAAAAGCAATCACCGATCTCGAAAATGAAATAAAGAAAAACCGCTTGATCTGGACAGATATCGAACGTCAGGAAAAAGAAACGCTCATGGAACGCAAGAAGAAAGAGCGCGAAGAATATGCTACCAAAAAGTTTGGACCAAACGGTGAATACGACGCTGCAATAACAATGGTGTTCAAAGGTGTTGAGGAAAAAATATTTGCCGCGGTGCAGGAAGTGTCGCTTGAAGAGAACTTTGATATTGTTTGGGACAAGTCATCACAACCTCTTACCTTCATAAATCCTAAGTATGATATGACGGTAAAGGTTATGAAAAAACTTGGAATATCGGTCGAGGATTTGGAAAAACAACAGGAAGAAGCTGTTAAAAGCGATCCTCGTAATAAAGAAAAAGAAAAACCGGCAACGACAAAGCAGCGTACAAAAAGTCGTACCGATGATGCTCCTTCAAAAGAAATTCCACGCTAAGAGAAATCAGTGCAGCAACCCCCTAAAATTCAGGTACATAAATCAGTAACAGAGATAGCCGCAATAGTTGGCGGTGAAATCTCCGGTGATTCGTTTGCCGTTGTTTCACGGTTACAGCGTATTGAATTTGCAGTTCAAGGTGATATTAGCTTTCTTTCAAATCGAAAGTATCTAAAATTTTTGACTGAAACGAAAGCAACGTGCCTGATTGTTCCAAAAGATTTTGCAATTCCTGCTGAATCAAACGTTTCTTCGTTTATTCTTGTAGATAATCCATATTCGGCGTTTGTAAAACTGCTGAGAGTATTTGTACCGGAGAGGAAATATCCTGAAGGATTTATACATCCTTCCGCAACAATTGACTCTTCATCTGTCATATCCCCGACTGCATATATTGGCGCAGGATGTGTAGTCGGAGCAAATTGCAATATTGGGGATTCGAGTGTTTTAACAGCAAATATTACTTTATACGATTCTGTTGCCGTAGGTAATAATTGCATTGTACATGCAGGTGTTGTTTGCTATCATGACACTGAAATCGGCAATAATGCAATTATTCATGCCGGTTCAGTTATTGGCTCTGATGGTTTCGGTTATGATGAATCTACAGACGGCTCTTTTACAAAAGTACCGCAAGTGGGAAATGTTGTAATCGGTAATGATGTAGAAATAGGGGCAAATTGTACAATCGACAGGGCAATGGTTGGCTCTACTGTAATTGGCGATGGTGTTAAACTAGATAATCTTGTTCATATTGCTCACAACGTGATAGTAGGTGATAATACGGCAATTGCAGCACAAACCGGAATCTCAGGCAGTGCAAAGCTTGGAGCGCGAAACCGGATTGCAGGACAAGTAGGAGTGGTTGGTCATTTGGAGACAACCGACGACGTAATTGTTCACGCTCAGTCGGGTGTTGCAAAATCCATAACTTCAAGCGGGCATTATTTTGGTTCTCCCGCAAAAAATCACGGGGAAGAACTGAAAATTTTAGCTGCGCTCAGACAACTGCCCGATTTGATTCGCCAGGTAAATGAACTGCAAAGAAAAATTCAGGATTAAAATTGCCCTGCTGTTTTGATAAAATTTCCCTATTTTGGTTCGGTTTATTTGCGATTTACTTTGTTAATTCTTTCATAATTTTATAGATATGCTTGTAAATCAACGTACACTTCGTGATAAAGTATCGGTTTCAGGTATTGGTCTTCATACAGGAAATATCGGGACTATTACCTTTTGCCCGGCTCCCGAAAACTATGGCTTCAAATTTGTCCGTACAGATCTTATACATTCACCGGAAATTCCGGCTATTGTAGATTATGTAACGGATATTGCCCGCGGGACTACACTCACGAATGATAATGCGTCCGTACATAC
>CALMMI010000582.1 GCA_937868245.1 uncultured Ignavibacteria bacterium
CCATTGTTTGGGTTGATGAGATTTCTACACCGCGTCCCCATCCCATGAAAACAGAATTGAAAATACTTTCACGTGAGTTTCTACGGATTTGTGCAACTGCACCAAAACGTGAATTTGGAGTTTGTGATGTATCGCTTAGTGAACCGATTACAGTCATGTTCGAGAAGATTGCAGAAGTATATGGCAAGCTTGCTGAACCTGCTGCATTATTGTCTGATTCAAACGCTTCACTATTTGATTGATCGGCTCTGTTTTTGTAACGTTGTGAAATTCCGAATTGAATTTTACCGCTATAACCGTTGTCAGTATCGTAATCATCATCAAGACATCCGTTAACGATAAGGTGTTTTGCGTTCACGCTACCACCGAAAAATTCAAAACCGTCATCATTTGCATAACTTGATTGAACGTAGTCGATAGTTGTACCACGACCCACTGCACCAAGTGTAATGCCATTCAATTCTTGATTTGGTTGCAATGCAATTCCTGCAAACTCAACTCGAAGATATTTGATTGAACCTGAATTATCATTATCATCCTGACCACCATAATACCAACGTGATTTATCATTTACATCAAATCCACCTTCCATAATCGCTTCACCGCCCGGATTATTACAAATAGCTTTTCCGAAGATCAACAATCCACCCCAATCACCAGCAGCGCGCTCGCCAGGAGGTGCACTACTTGTCATTACAACAGGATATTTAGCAGTACCGTTAACATTGATTTTTGCTCCGCGATTAATCACAAGTGCAGAATTTACACCAACAGCGTCTCCTAAAATTACAGTTCCTTGCTGAATGTTTAATACACCGCCAGCCAATACATGAACATATCCGCTCAAGCCATATATTTTAGTATTTGAAAGTGATACGCTTGTTGAAATAGGATCTTTCAACACAGAGTCAACATGTGAAGGTTGAGGACGTCTGATTTCAAAAGGATTTGTAGATATTGCTGTTCGTGACGTATCATCAAGTTGTACCATGCGAATATAGCCTGTCAATGTAGGAGTTGCAGGAGGGAAGAAACCGCCAATTACCAATCCACGCTTTACTGTACCTGATTTATTACTGTCGATTGCATTCGCTGCATCTGCACCCGGGAGCTGTGTCCAAGGACCGGTAGAAGATGTTCCGAATTCAAAACGGAAATGTTTGCGATAATTACCGGTTGTATCATACTTGATATCATAAGCACTACCCGGACGGTACACTTCACCTGTTGTTCCACCCGGAGATAGAATTTTCAAAGCACTTTGAACACCTGCTGTAATTGCAAACGGTGCATCACTAACATCTGAAACACCTGTGTTAATCGAACCATCTGCATTTAGCATCACCATGCGGATGTAGCCTGTTGTAGTAACTGTGTTTGGTACTGCAAAAGCGCCTTTAGCATTCCCACGGGCACTTGCATCTGCTACTGATGAAATATCTGTCCAAGGACCGCTTGGAGTAGTTCCGAATTGGAATTTGAATGTCATTCCAAAAGTATTACTTGTATCATATTTAATATCTTGATATGAGAAACCTTTAAAAGATTCTCCGCCATTTGGATAAGTGATTTTTACATTACCGCCGGCTGCAGTCGGACCACCCGGTAGATATACAGTGTTTATAGGATCGTAGTTTGCCCATGGTAAATCCCAACGCTGAGTTCCGAATGCACCGATATACGTAACTTTGTCAAAAAACTGATCATCGATTGCAACAGTTCCTGCTACTCTATCAAAAGAAGCACCAGTTAATACCGGAGAACCGGCTTTTGGCAAAGCACTAAATTTTGTATCGCTGAATGGATTTTCGAGCATAGCACCATCTGGTGATGACGCATCAAGTTTATTACTGAACATTGAACCTTTTAACCAATCTACAGTCATACCTGCCGGTGGAGTTCCGCCAGCAAGATTAAGCCATGTTGATTTTACTCCATACCAAGAACTGTTATGGATGTAGAGAGAATCATTGAACGCTGCATTCATTGTTCCTACCGATGAAAGTTCAATTCCACGAGGCCATCCAAGAACAATCGAATTACAAATTGACTCACGTGAATTTCTACGGATTTGTGCAGCAGCACCGAATCTTGAATTTGGTGTCGTGCTGATGTTCGCTAAAGGTCCGATACAAGTAATATTTGAGAAAATAGCACTGGTAACAGGTTGGTTTGTACTTCCGCTTGCATCGTTGTCCGACTCAAAAGACTCACTTGTTGATTGGTCTGCACGAGTAGCATAACGCTGAGCAATTCCAAATTGAACACGACCACTGAATCCGTTATCAGTATCAAAATCATCATCTAATGCACCATTAGAAATAAGATATTTTGCATCAACTGTTCCACCGAACCACTCAAAACCGTCATCATTAGCATAACTGCTTTGAACGTGATCAAATGTTGTACCGCGTCCTACAGCACCAAGTGTAATTCCGTTAAGCTCTTGATTTGGTTGAAGAGCAATTCCGCCAAATTCTACACGGACATATCTGAGGATACCCGAATTATCTGTTGCGTCTGAACCACCATAATACCAACGGGTTTTATCATTAGCATCAAATCCACCCTCCATAATTGCTTCACCACCGGGGTTATTGATAGGAGCTTTCCCAAGAATGATAAGTCCTCCCCAATCACCTGCAGCACGTTGACCTGACGGCGCACTGCTTGTGAAAACAATCGGTGCATCAGCGCGACCATTCGCAATGATTTTAGCACCTCTATTGATAATTAACGCAGAGTTTACCCCTACTGAATCACCAAAAACAATAGTTCCCGGCTCTATTGTTAGTGTGGCTCCTGCCATTACATGAACATATCTACGTAATCCATATATTTTATTACGGCTAAGAGTTGTATTGACTGTAATTGAACCACTTAGTATAGAATCAATTTTTGAAGGTGGTGGTTGAATAGTTTTAAAGGCGTTTTTTGATACACTGGTTACACCTTCATTTAGTGAACCGTCAGCGTTCAAAAGCACCATTCGTACATAACCGGTTTGAGTTAAAACTGCAGGTACACGAAATCCCCCGCTAACCACACCTCTTTTTGCACTGTCCAATACATTAGATACACCACTTAAGTCTGTCCATGGACCTGTAACCGACGTTCCAAATTGAAAACGGAAACGGCTTCGATAAGTTCCTGCCGTATCGTACGTTATATCATTGGAACTTCCTGCCCGATATTCCTCACCAACATTTTTACCCGGTGAAATCAATTTAATACTTGTTGGCTGAGCTACCATTGCTGCAGTCCCCAGTAAAAAAACCATCAGTGTAAGCACTATTCTGTTCATAGATACTATCCTTAAAAATAAAAAATAAATTTCCGATTAAACGTAATTAGTTTATTAAACAATTACTTGAATTTATAACTGATACCGATATTAAATGTTCTTCCCTTCAATTCCGTTCCGCTTATTAAGCCGTCGGTTGTACGTACATATTTCTGATTTAATAAATCACGGACAGCCAATTTTACCTCGAACATATCTGCAATAGGCTGTATCACCGAAAAGTCAACTATATCCCGAGGTTCTTCATAAATATGCGGACTGTCCAAATATCCGATTGCGCCTACCTGCACTATTCTTCTTCCGAAGCGGTTGTACGCTAAATTCATTGATGTTTTGTATGTTGGGTCAACATAGAAGAGCCCCATGTTTAAAGTGTATGGCGACTGTCCCCACATTGGGCGCGTGTCTTTCAGATTTCCGTACATAACTGTTATTTGGGAACGGATTATAGCATAATTGAAACTGAAAAGGAAATTCGAAAGTTCATCACTTATAAAATTCAAACTCTTGCGTGCCTCGAATTCAATCCCATAATTGTAAGCAACACCTTCACCGATTACTTTTCCGGTTGAATCGCGATTTTCGGCATTAGTAAATGTTTTAATCCATTCACTGGAGGTTGCCTGAATTGCTTCTTCAATAGGATTTTTGAAAGATTTGTAGAACCCGCTGATCGAAAGTACTTCTCCCGGATTTGGAAATGTTTCCAAACGCAAATCGAAGTTTTGAATGAGTGTTCTTTTGATTTGAGGATTACCTGTAACTACAAACAAGCTTCTGAAATCATAGAATGCAAATGGTGCGATTTCCCTAAATGTAGGACGTGTAAGTGTTTGGCTTGCCGACATTCTGATATTTGTCGAGGATGTTGCTTTGTACAAAAGGTTAAGTGATGGCAAGAAATCAAAGGTATTATAATTAAGATTTACCGTATCGCCGGCTGTACCGAAACTGTTTAATTTAATAGTATTGTTTTCTGCACGTAACCCGCCGATAAATCGGAAACTACCGTCGAACAGTTCGAAAGGTGTGTCAATCATTGCATAACCTGCTACAAGAGATTCAGTTCCATTATAAGAATCACTTGGCTTTGAATCTTCACTCACTCCAAGTTGACCTACACGGAAATTACTATCAGCAAGTAATTGATCGGGAGAGAGAGAAAAATCAATTGCATCGGCAAAGCCGTTTTGTTGAACTATTGTGAATGAACGAGCAGAAAAAGTACGGGTAGTTTTTTCACCAAGCCCGCCAAGTTTTAGCTTAACTTCTCCACCAAGTGGCACCATTAAGTTTGCTGCTCCGTTAACAACTTTATCTGTAAGATTCGAGTAGAATCTTCCGGCAAGAGTTCCGTCACCTTGTGGTGTTGGAGAAATATCTGCCATGAAAGGCAAGGTAGTATCTGTGCTTTGACGTGAATACCGCAAGCGGCGGAAATCAGGCTGATCACGTTCAGAGGTAGAAAGTCCCATTCTCCAGTCAAACAACATATTCTCCCAGGGTAGTGTATGTTCACCGCTTACCGACCCTGAATACAATGTTTTTTGAACATATTGATATGTGTAGAACTTTGTATCAATTCCTTGTGGAATATCTTTACCTGTAGAATATATCGCTTCATCATCGCTGGAGCGGTTGTAAAGGTTTTTGATACTAAAAGATGAGGTAGTTCCAATTTTATAAGCAAGATTTACCAATCCACCCCAATTCACAGAACGTGTAGAAACTTGCGGTGTTTGAACCGCCCTGTATCTGTCTTCGGGAAGCGCACCTGCTATCACAGGTGTTTCAAGTCCTGAACTTATGGAATAACCATTACTGTATGTGAGTGAGCCGATTACCCCTAAGTCATTGTCTGCAATCGAAAAGATATTGCTATAGGAAAGCCCGAATCCTGCATTTGGCATTACGGTAGAATTACTCCCTTTCCAATTAGTGCTCCCCATACTTCTGGCGAAATTTTGCAATTTCGTTTGCGCAGCGGATTGTATCTCGGGATTATCACTTTTCTTTGCATCACGGAGCAATTGGTTCATCTCATTTCTATCAGCAGGCGCATCCGATGGGAGTGCGCGACCACCGTCGTCTGTTGCAAGCCAATCTTTTGATCCGGTTGGTGTACCCCAAAAAGCATTATCCTTGAGGGTTACGTTGGAATTAAAGGATGACGAAGTACTAACCTTTAGTGCAAATGCCGACGGGAAGTCAACCGTAGAAAGCTGCACAAGCCCTCCTGCGAAATTACCCGGCAAATCCGGTGTAAATGATTTGGCGATATTTGCATTTTGAAGAAATTCCGCAGGGAACATATCGAAAGCAAATGATTTTTTATCAGGTTCTGTAGTTGCAAGTGATGAGCCGTTCAGCGTTGTGGAATTGTATCGGTCGCTTACACCGCGCACATACACAAATTTATCGCCAACGAGTGTTACCCCCGAAACTCGCTTCAATGCTTGCCCGGCATCGGCATCCGGTAATTTGGAGATTTCTTCTTCGCTTATCCCGTCGCTAACTTGGGCAGAGTTTTTACGTTGATTAAGCAAAGCAGCCTGATTGTCGTTCAATCTTCTCGCTTCGGCAACCACTTCTTGTGTTTTCTTTGCATCTGTCTGGAGAACTACATTAACTGTTGCCGGCTGGTTGGCAGCAACTGTTACTTTCTCTATTACACGCGGCTTAAATCCAACATAGCTTACCCGTATCGAATATGTACCAACCGGGACTGATTTAATGGTGAACTTCCCTTTTACATCCGAATATGCCCCCTTTTTAGTACCAACCAACAGAACAGATGCACCGCGAAGAGTTTCACCACTTTCGCCATCTGTAACCTTTCCTGTGATTGTTCCTACATTAGTATCCTGGGCATGAAGTGGTTGTGAGCAATTCCAGAATATACATACTATTACGAGGAGTGAACTATAAATACTTTTCATTGAATTTTGCACTATATTATACTGAATATTTGAAGTGAATATGACTAAACACAGTGCGAAATTACCGTTGCAATATTACTTGTATGTTATCAAAACAATATGAAATGGTAACACAGGGATTGGATTGGAGTGTGAATATTTATTAATTATCTACTTGGTGGTAGGAAGGTTACCGTACATATATCAAGAATTCATTATTGTCCTACAATGATGATTTCTTTGTAGTAAACATATACACTGTAATTTTTTGAATTGCCTTGCTTGATTTCCTAAAATTAATCAGTGAAACCTGAATAGCTGCGGACAGCGTACAGCATACAGTAAATGCCGTATCCGCTGTGGAAAATGCTTATAATCCCCATACCAGATGATACTTTAACTTCATGTTAACTCTTTTTAGCTTTTTCGATGCAGTGGATGGTCGTATTTTCGCAGTACAAAAATTTTAAATTCACTTATCCGAAAGAACTTAGAATGAAATTTCCAATTAATCTTACCCTTACCGCAGCTCTGATTATACTGCTCTCGATTACAACTCATCAGGATGCCTATTCTGTTTTAATGAATAAAACCCCTAAGCAAAACTCCAAAATCGCCCGTAAACTGGAGCTGACCGATGAACTGCAAAGTAAACTCAAAGAATTGGGCAGCGATTTACAAAAAACATCAAAAGATTTACGAAAAACCATTGAAGCCAATCGAAATAAGATTCGGGAAATGATTGCAAACGATTCCTATTCTGCTGCAAGCGGTGAACAACTCCTAAAGGAAAATGCTGAATTGGAACGTAAGATTGACGAAGCAACCCTATCGGCACACAATAAATTATCTGCAATGCTTACAGATGAACAACGCCAAAAATTAAAGGAATACAACAATTCCTTAGTACCGAAACTCCGTAAGCATAATCAAGACACAGATGTAGAATCCGAGAAGGATTTATTCCCTAACGACCAATTTCTAAATAGATTCGCTAATAATTTTTCATTTAATGGTGTACCGTATCCAATAGAGGGTACCGGCGCTTTATTACCACGTGGAGAGCGTGAGTTACTTTTCCCATCACCCCAGTCATTCGCATTTTCATTTATGGGAGATAACGATCTTGCTCCACTTCAAGAGTTGAAGGATTTGCAAATCTTTGGTGATGAATCTGATATTCCGCCAACTCCACATAACTACACAACAAAGCCACCGCTTCCACCCAAGATGCCGCGTTTGCCAAATATGGAAAACGCTCCAAAATGGGATTTTGAAGTTGAAGGTTTAGAAGATGACAGTGATGAGCAGGATTCTGCAATGGATAGAAAGATGGAGGAACTTGAGCAAAAACTAAAAGAACTTGAAAAGAAAATCGAACAAAAATATCCAAAGAATAAATAAAAACGAAAGATTGAAAGAAGTTGAAAGGCGTTCCAGACACGGTTCGCCTTTTTTATTTATTATTTTTTTAGCAGCAGGAATCGAACATACCAAACACAACTATCATTTCTTCATAAACTTACGTACTCTTTTCTTCACAATGTTAATGGATTAACTTTTTGAAGAGCACAGTTTCTTTAAAAAATTTAGTGAAACATTCCAGGAATAATGCCGTCATTCCCGTTCAAATTGGTGAAGCATACAAGATTTTACATATATATGCCAAATCACTATCGGAATTTTTCTCAACATCAAAGGATTTTTCATGCGTCGAAGTTTGTATGTATTACTTCTGTTTTCTATATTAGTAGTTGGAAGTCAAACACTTTTCTCAGCTAAACTACCCTCCAAAGCAATTGTCACTCCCGAAAACACCGGCACCTTAAACGGATTCATAATAGATGCTGAAACAAAGGAAACCCTTATTTCCGTTACTGTTTCAGTAAAAGGTACAAAGGTTGGAGCCTTAACCAACAAAAACGGCTTTTACTCCCTAAAAAGTATCCCGCTTGGTAAACAAACAATTGTAGTTTCACTACTTGGGTACAAAAAATTGGAGAAGGAAATTGTTATCGAAGATAATGATTCCAAAAAGTTAAATTTTGAGCTTGCACCTCAATCGATTCAATCGAAACAAGTATATGTTGATGCAGAACGTGAAGTGGAAAAACGCCAAATATCGGTTAGCCGTGTGAATATTCCTGTTCAACAGCTTTCACAATTGCGTATTGGCGGCGAGGCTGATGTATTTAGAGCATTACAGTTTTTACCGGGTGTGCTTACTTCATCACAAATTTCCAGCGGGTTATATATCCGGGGTGGTTCACCAGATCAGAACCTAGTGTTGTTAGACGGCTCAACAGTTTATAACCCTTCGCACTTATTCGGTTTTATTTCTTCGTTTAACCCGGATGCCATTAAAGACGTGGAGCTTATCAAGGGCGGATACCCGGCAGAATACGGAAGCAGACTTTCGGCAGTATTGAACCTAACCCAAAAAGATGGCAATCAGGAAAAATACGAAGGGCTTGCATCAATCGGACTTATTTCTTCCCGTGCTTCAGCGCAAGGACCGATAGGAAACGGTTCGTTTTTCGTAGGGGGTC
>CALMMI010000583.1 GCA_937868245.1 uncultured Ignavibacteria bacterium
CCCTGTTGGAAGAACATCACGTTCGCCGGGTCAAGCCCGAAAAAGCGATGCTCGGCGGCGAACTTGCGGCGAAGAAATCAACTTACGAATCATCCATACTGCCAGTAACATTGCCACTAAAATTAACACTTTTTCTGCAATTTCATTGGGTGTTAACGGTAATTTAAGTCCACGCTGTTGTTTCAAATCTTCTTCCTGTTGAGAAGGATCGAACTGAACATTTACAACCGAGACCTGGTCGTTCCTTGTTGGGTCATATCCGACAGCATTTTTTACAACTTGTGTAATTTTCTGCATTTCTTCGTCGGCACGCGGCTTATATTCCAAAGCAGGTTTATCCCCTTCGGTAATTTTTGTTTTACCGTTAATAAGTGTTGCTACCGATAAACGTTTAATTCCGCCACCCTTGTTTACTATTTTTTCAACTGTTTTCGAAATTTCGTAGTTCGTTACGGTATTACCGCGTTGGCTTGCTGAATTAACAGCCGGGAAATTCAAAGAATCTACAGATTTACTTTGTTCATCGATTTTTTGTTCACTTCTAACGACCTGTTTATCGGGATCGTAATCTTCTGTTGTCTTTTCTATTTGCGTAAAATCAAGTTCAGCATTTGCTCTTACAACTGCATTTCCAGCTCCCAACACTCCATCTAAAAGTGATTGCACTTTTGTTGTAAGATATTGATCTACCTTTTGTTGTAATTCATATTGCGTGGACGACAAGCCCGCAATAGAATTTTTATCACGTGGTGGTTCGGAAATTATCTGTCCTTTTTGGTCAACTACCGTTACCGAACCAGCGTCCATTCCTTCGATACTGCTTGCTACCAAATTCTGGATACCTTCTGTATTAAGCCTGCTGATACTTCTTCCTGATTTCAGTTGCAGAACAACTGATGCTGTCGCCTTGTTTTGATCTTTATCAAAAAGAGCTTTCTCTGGAACAACGATATGAACACGTACTTTTTGCACTTCATCAATTGAACCGATTGTTCGTGCAAGTTCACCTTCTATTGCCCGGCGGTAATTTAGCTTTTGTACAAAGTCCGACATTCCGAGATTTGTCTTATCAAAAATTTCATAACCAACCGTACTTGATTGCGGCAATCCTTCTGCTGCAAGTTGAAGACGTGTTTCGTGCAATACATTTGCAGGAACCATAATCGCACTTCCGCCTGATTGAAGTTCATAAGGAATTTTCCGTTCTTTCAATTTTTCGACGATAACACCCGCATCTTTTTGGTCAAGTTCGCTGAACAGCACACTCATGGAAGGTTGTGATGCCGTATTGAGCATCAGAACTATTCCTGCAATAGCTGCTACTACCACTCCTGCAATTGTTAATTGCTGGGTTCTGGTCAGTTTGTTTGCAAATGCTGTCAGTTGTTTGGTTATCGGCTCTGCCATAGTTTTAATTTGTTATATGAATGATCATATATTTTTAAGGTCTTATATTTTAATCGAGTTATCAGTTTGCGCTGTCATTCTGAACGCAGTGAAGAATCTCCGTTAGCGCATCCATCCTACTCGTTTCACGTTCTAACGGAGATTCTTCAGTCGAAGACTCCTTCAGAATGACAAGCATAATTATTTTTTTATTGTTATTACATTATTTTGCAGGCAGCTTTCACGACTATCGGAACACTAAATGACAGCTTGTAAGGATATTGAAACTGCCATACTTTACACTTGAATTCTATCCACTTCGCGGTACATATCAAGTGCTTTGTTCCTTAGTTGAAGAAGAAGCTGAAATGTAGTTTTCGCCTTTTCAGCCGAAATCATTACGTCATGCAAATCAACGGGTTCACCTTTTATAAGCTTATCAGTCATTGCGGACGATTCTTTTTGGAGCGTATTTGTGTCGCCGATGAACTCTTTAAGTGTATTAACAAAAGAGGCATCATTAGGAGGTGCAGTTACACCTGATTGTATTCGCTGCTGCTCGAGTGGAGCATATCCGCGACCGACAAGTAAATCACTTACATTCATAATTTTCTCCTAAAAAAAAGATGGACATCCGTGTCCTGATATGGTAATCCATTCACATTTTTATACTAGTAACAACATTGAGACATCCACAATCCGTTCCCTTTAAGTGAAGCGAAAACCCTCTCGCTCTACATTCCCCTCCTCTGGAGGGGTGCCCAAAGGGCGGGGTGGATTACCCGCGACCGTCGAAAAGACTTCCCTTTTCCACACCACCAACAGCAAGTTGACCTGTACGGTTGAACACAACATGGCGGTCAATTTGTGCTGCATTCTCCGGGAACAATCCCTTAAAGAAATCGCGTTCTGCCGGAGAAATCACCGATTGAGCAGATAGAGTTGCTCTTGCAGGCTCATTTGTTTTTGTTTTGCCGACTTCAACATCAAATTTATTCGAGAGTGCATTGTCCCGTTTTACCGGAAGATTTGGACGTGTGCCCGCTGCTTTTGAATACGCTTGTATTGCTGGTATCATTCTGCCTCGCTGAAAGCATAATGAGTCTTTTTACAAAGTAAATTTTATATTTCTAATGAGTCTTTTGCAATGTTCTTTACGGAGGAAATTACTCCTGTATTTGCTTCAAATGCGCGTTGCGCGCTAATCATATCCACCATTTCGGTTACTATGTTCACATTCGGCATACTTACGTATCCTTCACCGTCTGCGTCGGGATGAGCGGGGTCATATACTTTACGTGCTGGGGAGTTATCGTGCCCCAAAGTTGCTGTTACCACTTTAGCATCAGGGTTGTTATAGTTCATCGAAGTGTTCGGAGCGTGCATTCCTGATGTATTTCCCAAACTTATCTGCGCTTGCAATGCATGGTCGAATGCAGACTGAGGATTTGCACGGGCAATGATTACTTCACGTTGATATGGCTTGCCGTCTGCACCTTTTGTTGTGTTAACGTTAGCGATATTATTCGCAACAGCACTAAGTCGTTGGCGTTGAACACTCAAGCCTTGACCGCTGATATTGAATGAAGAGAAAATATTTTCCATAATTGAAGCCTTTGGCTAATAAAGTGAAATCAGACACTACCTTTGATTGCTGTTTGCATTCCCTGAAAATAACGCGCTGTCATACGTGAGGCAAAACGGAATTTGATTTGATTCTGTGCAAGAGTTGACATTTCCTTATCGATATTAACATGTGATTCACCGGAAAAGAGAATTTCAGGACGTGGTACTTTTGCGCCTTCTACACTTCCTTCAATTTCGCCATCGGTACGACCCCCTATTGGAAGGTGATGGTCATCTGTGCTTGCTCCGCGCTGGACAAGTTGCGCTTCGTTGAATTCTTCTTCAAAGCGAACAGATTCCGGACGGTACACCGGCGAGGTTGCATTAGCGATATTACGGGCGATAGTCTGCTGGCGGAGAGCGTAGGTATCCAATGCCCGATTGAGCAAGGGAAGCTTTGTATTGAAAAGGTGGTCTGTAAGTATCATCGTTTGCCTGCTGAAATGTGTGTTTTTATTGTTCACTTTTCGGACTTATTTCGCCGCTTTAGTTCTTCTTTTACAATTTGAGTGCCAAGTTGTTTGAACGTGTGTTTCCGTGGTTCTGCTTTGGGAGGAGTGATGATTTTGTGGTTATTATTAGGCTATGGTTAATAATCGCCTGTTGGTTTTTAGCCAATGTGGGCGTTTGTAGCCATACTTATGTATATTTCTCTAACCTTAAAAAAAACACTTGTGTGTATTGCAGATTTTCACAAGTTTTGCCTTGTAAATCTACATTATTCTCTTCGCACATTGTTCGACTTCCTGGTAATTCGAACATTCAAACAAATACACATGAAAACACTTATCTTAACTTTTCTACTTTGCATTACTCCGCTAATCTCTAAAGCACAAGAACCACAACTTCAATGGTCGAAGAACTTTGGCGGAGTTGCAAACGATATCGGTCATTCGGTTGCAGTTGATGCTTTAGGGAATATATATACTATAGGCGAATTTAGAGGAACTTCTGATTTTGATCCAGGTTCGGATGAATTTAGTTTAACTGCTGGTGGTGTTTTTAGTATTTTCATTACTAAACTTAATCCAACAGGAAATTTTATTTGGGCCAAACAAATTAATGGCTCAGCAATTCATGCACATTTCTCTATAACGCTCGACGAATCAGCAAATCTGTATATAACAGGCAATTTTCAAGATACAGTGGATTTTGACCCAAATGAAGGTATCTTTAAATTAGCAGCAACATATAATACTGATGATATGTTTTTTTTGAAACTAGACTCTGGTGGAAATTTCATTTGGGCCAAAAACATAGGAGGAATATCAAAATATGAATCAACGCAATCAATAACAGTAGATAAGACAGGAAACGTCTACATAACAGGGTCTTGTGAAGGAAATACCGATTTCGACCCAAGCCCTGCTACATTTTATTTAAGTTCAGCAGGTAGTGAGGATATATTTGTATTAAAATTAGATACATTTGGGAATTTTATATGGGCTAAACGAATGGGTGGTCAGTTAGATGATTACGGATATTCTATTGTCGTTGATGCATTAAACAATGTATATATTGCAGGTTACTTTACAAGTAAAGTCGATTTTGACCCAGGGGAGGGAACATTATTTCTAACCTCAAAAGGTGTTCATGACGCATTTATTACTAAACTTGATTCATCAGGTAATTTAGTGTGGGTAAAACAGGTGGGGGGTACCAAGCAAGATGTTGCTCAAGCAATTACTCTAGATTTTAATGGTGATTTATATATTTCGGGATATTTTGAAGACAAGGTTGATTTTGATTCAGGTAAGGATATATTCAATTTGACATCAATCATTAACGATGACATTTTCGTTTTAAAATTAGATAGTTCAGGAAGTTTTATATGGGCAAAAACGATTGGTGATACAGCAGACATTAATCAAAGAAAAATAGTTGTAGATTCGGAGTTAAATATTTACATAACTGGATTCTTTCAAGGCACATTAGACTTCGATCCAAACACACAAATTTCCAACTTAACATCAGCAGGCAATTACGATATATTCATCTTAAAATTAGATCGATTTGGGAATTTTGTATGGGCCAAGCAAATGGGATCATTGCAAGATGATATTGGATTATTCGTTACCCTTGATAAATTCGACAACATTTACTGCACAGGTTCATTTCAAGAAACAATTAATTGTGGTACAAGTTCAAACAGCTACAAATTAACTTCTGCTGGGGAAAGGGATGTTTTCGTCATGAAATTAACCCAAACTCCAAATGATGTGTACGAAGCAGGCGAAAATGCTTCTCCGTTCCATGTCTATCCAAATCCTGGAAGTGGAACAGTAACTCTACACTTTGGGAAGCAGCTTACAAACGGTACATTGAAACTGGTAAACACATTAGGACAAACAGTACTGCAACAGATTGAAATTAATGACTCTTCACAGAATATAGATGTTGCTGGGGTTGAGAATGGTGTTTATTTTGTTGAGGTAAATGATGGTGGAAATATCTCACGGATGAAGTTTGTGAAGGAATGATATTCAAACTCCAAAAAAAAGAATCAGCCCTACGTTTTAAACTTCGGGCTGATTCTTTTCAACTGAAACTTGCTTAAAGTTACCTACCCGTAATACACGTAGCCGCCAAAATCTCATCCTCAAAATTCAAGGTGAACTCACCCTTCACGATAAAGAGCTTGATGAAGTTTAACACGTTTTTCGAGAACATTGCGCTTGCATGAACAGGCACTGTTGCAGCTAGGTTGGCAGGTCCGATAATGGTTACACCGTTAGCCGTTTTTACGATTTCACCACATTTGGTCAGCTCGCAGTTACCTCCTGTTTCGGCAGCCAAATCTACGATAACCGCTCCACTTTTCATGGATTCTACCATAGCAGTTGAAATAATCCTCGGGGCAGCTTTCCCTGGGATTGCAGCCGTAGAAACCACTGTATCAGCCATTGCAATATGTTTGGCAAGGGCAGCCTGCTGGCGTTGTTTTGCATTGTCCGACAGTTCTTTAGCATATCCGCCGGAGGTTTGAGTGTCGGTCTCCCCTAAGTCAATATCAATAAACTTTGCGCCTAAGCTCTGTACTTCTTCTTTCACTGCCGGACGAACATCGAATGCCTCTACGATTGCTCCCAAACGTCGAGCAGTGGCAATTGCCTGTAATCCCGCAACACCCGCACCGATAACAAGTACCTTCGACGGTGCAACAGTTCCGGCGGCAGTCATCATCATCGGGAAAAACTTACCCGAAAAATTCGCAGCAAGCAACACTGCCTTATACCCTGCAATCGACGCCATCGAGGAAAGAATATCCATGTTTTGCGCTCTTGAAATACGCGGAATAAGCTCCAACGCAAAACTCATGATATTCCTCTGCCGGAGAAGGGCAACTTCCTGAGCATTTCTCCATTCATTCAGCGGAGCAATAAGAATCGACTTTTCTTGCAATGCATTGATTTGGTCAATCGAAGGACAGCTCACTTTTACAAGGATGTTAACTTGTGATAATACATTTGCGGCTGACGGTACTATTTCCCCGCCTGCTTCGCGGAAAGCATCATCTGAATATCCGGCGCGGCTTCCTGCGCCTTGTTCAATTAAACACTCAATTCCAAGTGTGCGAAGTTGCTTTATTGCTTCGGGGATAAGTGCTACACGCGGCTCAAGTTCCGAGGATTCGAGGAGTATTCCGAGTTTCATAGTTACGCTTCAATTTTGAGAGAAAACACATCTACTTGCAGCAATTTATGAAATTCTTTTTGCACAAACGAAGAAAAAAAGTTGTTAGAAACGAAAACCTATACTATTTTGCGTGCTAGAGTTGTTGTAAACGCATAATTATTCATGAAATATTCTATGGAACATATTATACTTGACGTTTGTTATCTTGTTGCTTCTGTTTTATTTGTCATCGGATTAAAGAAACTAAGTCATCCTGATTCGGCACGGAAGGGTAATTTGCTTGCTGCGTTCGGAATGGGTGCCGCAATACTTGCAACTATTCTTTTTCATAAAAATGATGCAGGAGAAGGAATCGGAAATATAGGATATATTATTGTAGCTATTGCAGTTGGAGCAGTTATCGGCACTCTGTCAGCCAAAAAGGTTAAAATGACTGATATGCCTCAAATGGTATCGCTTTTCAACGGGATGGGTGGTGCGTGTGCAGCGTTGATTTCCCTTGAAGAATTCCACCATTTTGCACTATCGTACGACCATCCTATTGGAACCGGGCTCAGTATAATGGCAGGTTTGATTATCGGCAGTATTTCATTTTCGGGAAGTATGATTGCCTTCGCTAAATTGCAAGGTATTATGGAAAAATCGCCACGACTTCCAATGGGTAATGTTATCAATTCTCTTGTTATTCTGGCAACGTTGGGTGGAGGGGTCTATTTGTCCGTATCCCCTGGAGATGCCGCACCGTGGGTAGTGTATGGATTATTTGCAGTTTCGTTACTATACGGGGTGTTGTTCGTTGTTCCGATAGGCGGGGCGGATATGCCTGTGGTTATTTCGCTTCTCAACTCCTTTACAGGTATGGCTGCTGCCTTTGGCGGATTCTTATATCATAACCAGGTAATGTTAACCGGCGGAATTTTGGTGGGTGCAGCAGGTACGTTGCTTACGATTATGATGTGCCGTGCAATGAACCGCTCATTAACAAGTGTTCTCTTCAGCGCGTTTTCCGTTTCAGGCGGTGGGGGCAGTACCGCAGGACCGCAAGGAACTGCAAAAGAAATGAGTGTACAAGATGCTGCAGTTTTGATGAGCTATTCAAATAATTTGGTAATTGTACCGGGGTATGGTTTGGCAGTTGCACAAGCACAACACGCTATTCATAAAATGGCAATGATGCTCGAAGAAAAGGGAGTAAAAGTTAGTTATGCAGTTCACCCGGTGGCAGGACGTATGCCCGGACACATGAACGTACTTCTTGCAGAAGCAAATGTACCATACGAACAGCTAAGAGATATGGAAGAAATCAATCCCGACTTCCCTTCAACCGATTTCTTGCAGAAGCAAATGTACCATACGAACAGCTAAGAGATATGGAAGAAATCAA
>CALMMI010000584.1 GCA_937868245.1 uncultured Ignavibacteria bacterium
AGGGTTTGGTCTTCCTCAACTGTGAGGTCGCCATCCACATATTTCGATATAAGAAGATTAAGATTCATACCATTCCTGCATAACAGGTGCTAATAATTTCCGAAGAAGCAAACGTGCGCGATGTACGCGAACTTTTGCAAGTGATATATCAATACCTACAATCGATGCTATCTCCTGATATGAATACCCTTCATATTCCCGGAGAATAGCCGCCTCCCTAAGTTGTAAAGGAAGATGCATCAGCGCATTATTCACACACATTTGCATTCCGACATCTGTTGATGTAATCATTGGAGCTGAGCTGTGTGCTTCCTCATCAAACATATCGTGTTCTTTCATAGAACGAAGGTGGTTCAAACAAACCCTGCGTGCAATTGTAAAAAGCCATGCGGGAAAATGATCACCTCTAAATTCTGAATGATGCTCGAATACTTTCATAAACGTTTCTTGAAACGCATCCTGAGCCGCTGCCGAATCGCCCAACATTCTCAAGCAAAACCTGTAAACACTTGGTGAATATTGCTTGTAGAGAATCTGAAACGCTGCCGTGCTTCCCGAACGTAATTCGTCCGCAGCTGCTCGCAATTCGTCTTCATTCGGCTTTCGGACTGACAGCGACATGGCGTTTCTCCAAGAAATAGTTAATTAAGTTTCTGCATTCAAATCTACAGACACAACACAGGAATAAAAAGTTACAGATTTTTTTGAATCTTGTATTTTTTTTATTATTTGTTAATCCTCATACGATTTTTACTCTTCAGATTCTTGCAAAGCACCTTCTAATCTCGCAAGAATATCTCCAATCTTATTCACAACATTTGCCCGTTTATCTGCAATTGCATTTTGCTCGGATTCAACAATTTCATTACCCTGTGTTTGCGCTCTTTCAATTGCAGCAATGTGGTTTTTTAGTGATACATTTTCAGTTTTTATTGAGGCTAACTCTTTAGTAACAGTATCTATTCCGGTTACAAGTTCGGCTTCTTTTTTCCTTGCATTCTCTTGATTGTTGTTAAGTGATTGCTGTATTTTGTTTAGTTCAAGTGCAAGTTCATCGCGTTCTTGTTCAAGTGATTTATTCTTGTTTAGGGTTAGTTTGACAGATTCCTTATCATGATTAAATTGTTCAATTATCCGTAAATGTTCAATCTTCTCTTCTTCAATAGAAGCAACCTTTTTTCTCAGTAATTTTAATTCCTCTTTTGCTCTGGAGTTTTCCAACGAAAGTTCATTAGCACCAATTTCTTCCATTTCTATTTTCGCTTGCAGTTCTTTCGAGAGTAAAGATTTTTCCCGTATTTCCAATTCTAATTTTTCTGTAATTTCACGTCTGCGTTCAGCAGCTACAAAGGATCTCTCTTCTGCATCTGCTTTTGCTAAAGCTAACTTTTCCAGTTCATCTTGCAATGCCTCAATTTCTTTTTTGGCAGCAATTACTTGCTTGTTGGATGTTTCAGCTTTTGATTCAGCCATAGAAACCACTTCCATTCCTTTGCGAAGTTTTTCTTCTGCATCGGCTTTTGCTAATGCTAATTTTTCAAGCTCATCCTGTAAACTAATAATATCTTTTTTTGATGTTTGCAGCTCTTTACTTAAGGCTTCGGAATTTACTTTCAATGTGTTGTGATTCTTTACTTCGTCGCTTAATTTTTCATCAACATCTGCCTTTGCCAACGCCAACTTTTCAAGTTCTTCATGCAAACCGATAATTGTAACTTTAGATTGTTGCAACTGCCCTGTTAAAGACTGGTTAGAAGTTTCCAATGTATTACGTAAACTCACTTCTTTATGCAAAGTAAGTTCGGCAAGTTCTTTTGAGGACTGAGCAGCAGTGCAATCTGCCTTTACTTCTGCAAGCATTTCGTTGAGTTCCTTGTTTTTCTCGTCGGTTACCCGTTTAGCTTCCTCGAGTGTTGCATACCGTTTCAAGAGTGTATCAAGTTCTTGTGTTGCCGTTACTAATTGAGTAGTGAGAATCTGATATTTTTCAGACAATTCGGCTCCGCTCGATTTTTCAGCGTCATACGCAGCCTGCGCTGCTTGCATTGCCGATTGAACTTCAGCGAACAGTAGTTCACTTTGTGTTTTCTGACGTTTCAATTCAATTATCTGGGATGAATATTCATCCAATGCACCAAGGTGACGCGCTATTTGCTCCTCATAATCCCTGGCTGCCCGTAGTTCAACATGAAGCCTTTCCTGTCCCGAACGTTCTGACGAAAGTTTAAGTTCCAAGTCGGCGATACGTGCATTTGCTTCCGCAATTACAGCCTCGTCTGCTTCTTTACGTTGTTGAAATTCGATAATTTGTTCTGATGATTGCCTTAACTCCGCTTGTAATTTTTCATAATTACCCAAAAATTCAGCAGCATCATTGTGGGTGGTAAGCAGTTGGTCACGTTCTACGGTGATTGTTTCAAGTGAAGCACTTAAAGTTGCTATTTCTTCTCGAAGTTTAGGTATTTCAAATAACTTACCTTCAATTTCGGCGATTTCGTTTTTATAGTGCTGTGCTTCATTTATCCGGGAATTTACTTCTATATTTCTCCGTGCAAGTTCTTTCTGAATCATTTCGCGATTTTGCTCAAACTCTTCAATTACTTTGTACAAAAAATCAGAAATTTTCTTTTTCAAATCCGCACGATTACTTCCTTTTAATTCAAACTCTTCAATCTTTTTTGCTATGATCGAAGTCATTATCGATTTCCATTCATCCACAT
>CALMMI010000585.1 GCA_937868245.1 uncultured Ignavibacteria bacterium
AGAGCAGCTGTAGCCACTTCCTATACTAGAAAATACACTGCACCACCTCTCATTTTACTATCTCAGAGAAATTACTTTGCCAGATAGAGTACTTTTGCATATATTTGTATTGTTGTTTTGAACATATATGGAAAAATGCAATGGAAATTTCAGCAGATATTATCAGAGGGCATATCGATACGATCATATTGAAACTGCTTCTGAATGAGGATATGTATGGCTATCAGATAAGTAAAACGATTCATTCTGCTTCGGCCGGAGCATATGAATTGAAAGAGGCTACTATGTATTCCAGTCTTAAACGACTTGAAAGCGATGGATGTATAACGTGGTATTGGGGCGACGAAACGCAAGGCGGCAGAAGAAAATACTATAAGATTACAGAAAAAGGTAACACTACATTTGCTGAAAACAAAAAGAACTGGGAATACGCAAAGAGTGTAATTGATAAATTATTATAAGGAGAGTTAATACTATGAATACGAAACTAGAAAATTATTTGAATGGAGTTTTTGCACCCTACGATGGTGTGAAAAGCGTTGCCGAACTAAAAACCGATCTGCTATCTGATTTGCAGGAGCGGTTTAATGAACTGAAAGCCGAAGGCAGGGATGATGAAACTGCTTTTGAGATGACTATCAACAGCATTGGAGATATTGATCAAACGTTGCAAGAGGTTGCCAGTCTCTCCCGCTCACTGGAGCGGCAACTACTGACAAACTTCAGTGCTGCAAGTTTGGGAAAGAGTGACTTTGCAGGTGTTACCGCCCATAAAGGAGAATTTAAGGCGAGTGATTTGCGCGGCTCGGACTTTTCAGGTGCAGACTTAACCGGCAGCACGTTTATAGTAAGTGATGTACGTGAAGTGAATTTTAACGGCACAAATCTAACAGATTGCAATTTCAACGTTCTTGATCTATCCGGATCAAGCTTTCTTAAATCTATTCTTGTTCGTACGAATTTCGACAAATCCTGTCTGGACGGAGCGAAATTCATAGATGTTAAGCTTATCGACGTTAAACTAACCATGAGTGACCTTAGAAACACAGTCTTTGAGAACTGTACTTTTGAAGGTGTGGATTTCCAATATTCAGATATGCGTGGGCTATGTATGGACGGGCAAAAGTTTATTGGTGTAAAGTTCGACAAGGCTGCGATGAATGAAGTTACATTTAAGGGGGCGACCCTTAGAAATGTATCGTTCCGCCCGGCGTTTGCCTTAACTAACAAGAACTTCCGTGCTATCAAAACTATCAACTTTGACGGAGCGATGATGGATAAGCTGACGTATGCTGCGCTTAAGGGGATGGGGGCTGAATTGTCGAAGGTTATTGTGATATAATGTGATGTTTGAATCTACAAGCAACAAACCCTTTGTTTGTTCATCAAAGGGTTTGTTGTTTGTCGGCTTTTTTGCTACTCAAGTTTACTTCCCCACCATCCACTTGCCAAAAAACTCACGAATCCTCCTAGTATACTCTTCCCCACCCATCCCCCGCAAATTCTCATGCCCCGCATTATGAATAGTATAAAATTCCTTATGAGAATGAAGATTATCAAATATCCTGTGAGCATACCTGATATTAATTTTTTCATCAACATCACCATGAATTAGAAGTACGGGTTGAGTGATGGAGCAAACTGATTTCTCTGGTGACACTTGATCTATATGAAAATGAGCAATTTCCTCAGAGCGAGCAAAAGCAGGTGTAGTAATCCAATCCCAACGAACATGAATCATCTGTTCCAGATAATCACACATTGTTTCGTGCAGATTGGCAAAGGAGCTTTCAGAAATCCCGCATACAATTCGCTTTTCCTGAGCCATTGCTTGGAGTGTTATAGCAGCTCCCATTGAATTTCCTATAATCCCAAACGGAGCACATGTGTCACCATATTGCTGAATAACCTTATCGATACATTTGCTAACATCATTTTTCTCATAATATCCGAGTGTACAATATTCGCCGCCACTTTCTCCGTGTGCTCGAGAATCGTAGAGAACTACATTGAAACTGTCCTTTACTAAATCAATTGCATAAGGAAGCATCAGTTCTTTGTTGCTCGCAATGCCATGAAGTACAAGAATTGTTCCTTTCGGCTTACCTGTTGCCGGAATGAACAAACCGCGAATAAGGATGCTGTCGTTTGTATAAAATGAGAATTTATTGATTGTGAGATTTGTGTATCTATCGGGTGAAACAGACTCGTTGAATTTGTCTTTAAGTATTTGTGGTGTTATTCGGAAGGGTTTGATAGCTGAATACGGTAAGACATTGTAGATACCCCAATAAACTCCCGATGAGATACATATCAACAGTAGAATTATTGAGGTATTTAGAACAATATACCGTCTCTTCATATTTTTATGTTTGATGTATTATGCAGCTTGAGGTGCAGGTCTGATTCCAGTATCGAAAATAAATTCAATCTTAACATTCTCGTTTGAAGAATTATTTCCTACAAAGGATTTATTATCAATAAATTCTTGAATTTGCTCTAGGGCTATTGTTATAATAGCTTGCA
>CALMMI010000586.1 GCA_937868245.1 uncultured Ignavibacteria bacterium
TAAACATAAAATTATTGTTTCTTTTCATCTTGATTAAGCTAGTTTAAAAATTCTTTTGATTGAATTAAAAAACTAACCTTGTATTTGTTAAGTTCTTCCAATTTTTCTTTAAGTACCTTATCATCCCATAGATTGTACTCAGAAGGAATCGGGAAGCCATCTAACTCACTACTCAATAATCTTCCTAAAGGATTTTGAACACTTTCACCATCAATTGTAATATAAAGATTACTAAGGGCTCTTATTCCTACCACAAAATCAATCCTATTTTCAACTATTTTTGTCAGAAGTTCTTTAATTCTCCAAAATTCAAATTCACCCTGATGTATATAATCTGAGATTAACTTGTAGAGAAGATTTAAAGTATCTTTTTGACGGTAATTAAATGAAATTAAACTAATATACAAATCATTAGGGAGTTGTTTTTCTAAATCATTTGTTGAATTATATAGCCATGCTTCAAATTCTTGAATGGATATATCTTCATTGAGTAGTTTAAAGAATATCAGTTTTATTGAATCTGTCATATTAATCCCTCTTCACCTTCGGATACCGATGCTTATGCTCCGGCACAACACTATCAACAGGCGGAGGAGCAGGCTGCATATCAATCTCAGGAAATAGTTTGGTAGGCTCTCCATCAAAATCCTTAGCCCATTCCTTGTGATTATACACACACACGGGTAAGCAAATAGAGCAGTACGAATGCTTCGCAAAATAAGGGAAGCACTTACCTGTATCCACCATATAACGATCGTTACCAAGATGGTCTTTTCCTGCTTCAGGTGTGCGCTCGTCTCCTATTGCATCAGCCGGACAGTATATCCTGCATGCTCGGCACTTATCACAAAATTTAGCAATACCAGCATCAATCGGATGGTCTATTTCCATCTGAAGGGAAGTTAACACACTCCCCATGCGAAACAATGGACCGAGCTTAGGGTGGATAATCGAACCATGCCGCCCAAGTTCCCCAAATCCGGCTTTTAACCCGATAGGAATATGCAACACATTGCTATCACCAACAGGATGCTCCACTGTGCAAGCATAGCCGATTGAACGTATAAACTGCGCCAACTCAATAACCGTTTCACCAAGTGAATGATAAATACGCAAACACTCCGTAGCCGACCTATCCGATGGAACTTGCTGAAATTCGCTCCATTTCATCCGTTGCCCAACGGCAATTGCAAACTCTTCCTTAACTGAACGTCCTCTATAAATATCCGAGGGTTCAATCCTGCAAATGCCTACAATGTCTGCACCAAACTCCAGTGCTTTCTGTTTGATGAGTTTTGAAGCATCTATAGGTGTCGTAAAAACCTGTTTTTCGTTTGAAACTTCACCCTCGAACCTTGGGTACTGCTCGGTTTTTATTCTGCGCATATAATCATCTGCAGCAGGTATATCTATTGTACGACCTCCTGCACCCAAATACCATTCATCCCAAGAAAAAGCCGGGGGCGAATCATCAGAGGCAAGTATTTCTGTGATTTCAAATTCTGGAGGTGTCATTCGGATTTATGAAAAAAGTAGCTCATTATCGTTAATTTCACTAATTATTAATTATTATCTAACTGATGTTACGCAAGATTATTTAGATTACTTGTTATCTGCATCCATTTAGAATAAAAAAGTCATAAAAGTCAAGTCAGGTGCTACATCTGACTTTCATTACTTGCCAATTAAAACGTATAAACTTCTTTACTAAAATAAACTTGCATGTATTGTTCCATAAAATTGAATTCTTGTTGAAGGCAGGTTTAGCACCTGCCTGTACCTTGGTAAAAAATGTTGTAATTTATT
>CALMMI010000587.1 GCA_937868245.1 uncultured Ignavibacteria bacterium
ATCCTTCGGTTAATCTGACCACTATCGTAGGTCATAAGTTGGAAAAAGGTACATACAGTATAAATGTACTGACAGAAACAGGATTCTTGGTATGCACCCAGAATCTCGTTTCAACATCGGGTGAAGATGTAATATTCCCAATGGATGTTTCATCTTTTTCTACCGGATACTATGTATTCACTGTCAGTTCTCAAAAAGGTGCTGTTGGTTCTTATCCTGTACTTATTATTCACTAATCAATACTGTATAATCACTATGAAAAAAACATATCTTAATCTTTTCTGCAAAACAAGCACAGTACTTTTTTTACTGTTACAATTTCTTCTTTACGCCCAAAGTGCAAAAGCCCAGCTTAACACTGCAACATTCAACCTCCAAAAAGCATCAGACCTCTATGATGAACGTGGATTTATGAAAGGTAAATCCCTCAGTGTGGATGGTAACTTAGTACTCAATAACAGTAATGGAAATGTCAGTTATATTTACCCTGTTTCATCGTTTAATGTACAAGGTTATCCGATGAATGTCTCGTTGAACTATTGCGGTTCTGTTGCATTTACTTCTTTTCAGTCTTATACAAAGTATGGTACAAGCGGATGTGATGAAGGATGGTCAAAAACGAGCCAGAATAAACCATTGTGGATTATCGGTCTAAATGGCTTTGCCGTACAAACCATTTCCCAAAACACAGAACCTGTATGTTCACCTCAGAGTGTTGATCATTATGTCCATCATACAACAACAAATTTTGATCCACCTGTATGGTTAATAGACGGATATGACTTCTGTAATAGGATGACTGATTTCGAAATTACTGACGCCACCAAAAGAGTTGATGTAATTAAGTTGCTTCGCTCAGATGGAAGTATCCTTGAGCTTGTTGGCTACTCTGATAATGTTGTACATCACTACTCGGATTCTAGTTTTTATTCCGGAATGTATTTTGAAAAGGGGACAAATACAAAAGGGTACGCAATTGTTGAATTCAAAGAAAGCAGACCGTATTATTTTATGGGTAGTGTCCAGGACGAATTGGAATCTTTAGGACATGATACCACTAATGCCTGTCAAATTCCAAGAATAGTTCATTACTTCCCGGGAGATGGATTGGAATATGTATTTCGAGAAGATGTAGTACCGTATGGAAGCCAATTCTATTTAGGTGAAGGTGGAAGCCATTGGATGGGAGGTATTTTTGCAGGCCCTACAATTTTTTACCTTGATAAGATACAAAGCCAAAAACGAACTTTAATGGAGTTTAGGTACGAAGATGACTATTATATACATCCAGCTGATGTTACATATCATAAGAATTATATCATTGGAAAAGGAAGAAAGCAATTGCGAAGTTTTTTTGGACACACTTTTTTGGCAGGTGGATATATAGGAAGAATAGAATCTTTTGGAAAAACGACGGAATTTCGTCTCAATTCAGAACTTCGAGCACCTATGTATGATTATAACATGGGAAGTTTGTTAACAAATTACTGGCCTTCTGAACGTTCAAGTTTACCGATGGTAGAGAAAATTATTGATCCGGCAGGACGGCAGGTATCATTTGAATACGGCAGCAGGACTCGAACCTATACAAATTATGGATGGCCATATTATTTCGGAGCAAGTTGCAGCCCTATAACTGATTCATACACTCCTGCAATTAACGTAACTGCCCAAAGAATGATCAAATACAAAGAACCGTTATCATATACTGAAATTACGTATCACCTTAATGATACAACTACAGTCCAATATGGAACATCTAATGCACAAAAAATATTTTATCTTTCTGATGTTGCCAAAGCAGTTGTAAAAAAGAGGTTTGATAATAATCAGCCTCTCCTAACGAGGAAATTTCAATATTATGGCGACGACCCTACATTTGATTATACTGCCATGACTGGAAGTTGGGAAGCAGTAGATTCACTTGTCGATTATGTAACGGGTAAAGTAACATGTAATGTACAAACCTTCAGTAGGCAAGCAAGCACATCAGCGGGATTGATAGCAGATAACATACCTTGCACAGGATATACCGATTTACAAAAAACTGTCGAATATGCAGGTGCATTCAAAACCAAAACTCTAACCACTTATGATTGGATTCACAAGAGTTCGGGTGATACTCTTAATATCCGATTGCCTATTGCACGGGAAGTATGGGAATATGCCGGGTCGGATTCGGCAAGACGAACGTACTCCACGTTCGAATATGTTCTCGATACAGTTGTACATTTTAACAGGGTATTGTCGAAACGACACTACTCTATGGGAGTTGTCCGTGAATATGAAAACGTTTGGAGACCAGATACAACATCTACATTACTCTACCGTAAGATTACTGATTATCAAGTTTTCCCTGACTCGTTAAAGACTATTACATACGCAGGGAATTTTAATAAAATAGTATGTTATGGAAGATACTTAGAGAGAAAGCGGACAGATCCGTCTTTTACGAAAACTTGGGCTGAATGTGTTGAGTATATGGATACCAGTATTATTAAAGCTATCGGAGGAGTTGACAGCACCATACGCGACTACCCTGATGCCAATATCGTGAAGGCAACGTACATTACTGACGGTGACAGTATTAATTATCCGGCAACTAAGGGGAAAATACTTCAAGGTACAGCCAAGAAATTTGCATCAATCTCAAAAACTGCTGCTTTTGGTCCTTTGGATAGAGTAATGGTGGTGGCGGACACTATATTTGGTTTAGGAGGGAATTATTATGTAAGTTCAAAATATTCGTATGGCGATACTGTGCACATGCAGGAGGTTCAAGGAGTGAATTCAATGCAAAATGCTAATGGGGCGGTATCGGAATTCCGGTACAGGCATATAGATATACCGGATTCATGGAATTGCACTCTGAACAGTCATAATATGGGCATTGGAAAAATTCACAGGAATGACAACACAGACACAATCGGTGAATGTCACAATACGGAGCAAGACTTTTACTGGCATGAACCTAACGCTGAAGCGAAGCGTGTTCGTCGCTATCTTCCCGGACATAGTGGTGTAGATACTATGATTCTACCCACACTTTTTGAGCGGACAAACTATGGACTTCACAGCAGTATAATCGACCCGAACGGATGGCTTACTTCTGCCCGTTATGACGGGATTGGACGATTGACAAAACTTTCATATCCGTACGATTTTCATTCTGAGTCGAATGTTGTAGAGGCTAAGCCTAGTATAGTGCCTGTGCGGCAAAGTGGCTATACAGTATTGGAACGCAGTCAGGAGCAACGTCACCATTCCGGATCGGAATGCACGGGAGACTGGGAATACCGAACCTTCACAGAAAAGATATATGATGATGAGCACATCCATGCAAAAGTCTTACATTCGATGGAAGGTGGCGGTGGCGGCGAACCTGCAATGAAAGGCGCGGAAGTATTGAGCACAAGCTGCGACTGGCACGCGGTAGGAAATCCTGAAATTTGGCATGATTCGGTATATTATGGTGTAATTCCATTTACGCTTGGTAGCCCGGATATTGTCAGCTTAGACAGTGCCATATTTGAGATTATACCGAATATAATAGAACCCTGCTTCACGATGACAATCACAGGAGAACAAGAGCATTTTGAATATATCTCTTCCCAGTGGACTATTGTTACCGATACGGTACACTTCACACAAGATGTAATGTTCAATTGTGATTCAGTATTTTCAGATACGACATTGGGGTCTATGCCAGACACAGGTACGGTGTCATTAGAATATCGTAAGATTAAGATAAAACTGTCTCCGGTAGCCCTGTCATTGATTGAAGCGGGAAATTTTCATTTAACAGTATTTATTAGGGCAACGACAAGTTTTATAGACGGGTCATTTCAAAATTGGGGAGATGACGTAATGCCTCAGATAAAACTCTATGGTATATTTAAGAAAGATATTGATCTAACCGATTATACACTCAAATACACGTATGGGGACTATTACGGATCACCTGAAACGGGTATGTATGCCAAGATAGATGATACACTCCACACTTCCAGCACGATGGCAAGTGACGTTTCGGCTGTTGATAACCGCAGGGTATCGCTGGGAGTAAGTGTTGTTGCTCCAGATGGCGGTATCGGTAAAAGTACCATGTTTCGTGGTGATCCCGATCATAATGTAAAAGATTCGGTAACTTTCACGAATAACGGTTCTGGCAAGCCGATAGAAGTCGCTGATCAACTTGGGTATATTTCGCGTATGTTTTATGATGAATCGGGACGTGTTGTGAAGGTTAATAATCCTGATAGTATTCATACTACCGGTGATACAAATTCAAAAGTGACCACAGTTTACGATTTAGGTAAGCAGCAGAAATTTGGAATAGTCCCCCAAGACCAGGATTTTTACGGTTTCTGTTCAAAGAAATCAGTTCATAATGAAAAAGGAACTGTTTTTACCCAGTATAGTGATGCATTGGGACGGATGCGCCGTGAGGTTGCAGATTCGGAAGCCACAGTCGGTATTATAATTACCCGGTACGAATATGATATACTCAACCGTTTAACGAAAGTAACGAATCCTCAAGGTCAGATAACACAGTATTGGTACGATGACTTCGGGCGGGTGAAATATAAGAAACAGCCGGACTTGGGGATACTCTCATATAGCTATGATGCAATGGGTAATACTAGGTTTACCCAAACAAACGAACAAGATTCTTTAGGCAAACTTACATTTCATGAATACGATGACCTAAATAGAGTTACTGTAATAGGCGAAGCAAAGTTAGGGTACATAGAGCACGACACCCTGCCGAATCTTAATCGATGGACAGATTATCTTAATCCGAACATACTACATGATTACGATAACTCAGATATTCTTACTGCAAACAAAACGTTGTGGGATACATGTCTTATAGCAGTTCCGTATGTATCTGCTAATCCTACATCATCTGTCTGTATTCCGGTAGAACCTTATGATCAACATGGCAGTGATACCAGCGATGCAGATTTCGGATATACATATACGGGTGTAACATTTAAGCAAATGTTGGGAACTGTTGGCGCAGATACCCTGCTTCCGAGTTTATATACTAACTTTGAGGATATTGCAACCCACCCTCAGAACGTGAGAATAGTTATTCATTATGATACTGTTCCGCAGCGCAAGGGTGCGGTGTGGGGACATTATACGCCTGTCGGACTTGCAAGTGTGTGGGATTCTTTGTGTCCTACGTATAAAGTGCGGAATATGAAAGGTCATGAAGTGGCAGTTGCTTATAGGGAAAAGGCAAATGAACCGTTCCACTATGTAACAATGAGTTATGATGAACGTGGACGAGTAGAAGCATTATTACGATTTACGGGTAATATCGGCTTTGATGCCGTATATTACACTTACAATTCTGCGAACCAAGTAATCAAGATAACAACAGCTGACGGGATGAAGACGCATACAACGTGGTACGGGTATGATTGGAACGGAAGAATCGACAGTGTATGGACAAAATTAGGAACAACAGGCTTGGGTTTAACCAGCCCTAAATACCCTGCTCAGTTAACAAAACCTGCCGATACAGCTGTTTCGATAGTGTACCGTTATGACAAACGCGGGCTTATAGACAGCACATTGTTACCGCAAGCCCGTGTAGTAGAGAAATACAGTTATAATGCCCGTAAGTGGTTGGATTCTATGACTGCAATGAAAGGAAGTGATCAACTGTTCAAACAGAAGTTACGTTTTGATTATGTAGGCAATATAATTAGTCAGAAGAGTAAGCATCTTGGTCAAGACTCGGTTAACCTTCAGTATAATTATGATGCATTGAATCGCTTAAAACTTTGGTCTGAAACCGATTGGGTCTATGGCGACAACTATAGCTACGATAGTGTAGGCAACCGGAAAACACAAGGCATATATACTGGTGCTGATGAACCTGCCTATACGAATACGTATGAATACGGCAATGGTAATAACCAACTGACAAAAGTAACCTACCCTACTATTGCAACCGCAACAACCTATAAATACACAGGCGATGGTGCACTAAGAGTACGGCAGAAACGGGAAGATTTAGGACATAGCTATAGCGTTGTTGACCGTGATGTGTTTGGTTACGGATATAATGGCTTACTGAAAACGTATGGCTTTAGCCATTGGGAAGGTGCATATATTGGATGCAGGATGGATACGAATTCTGCTCCGCAATGGCAGTGGCAGTATCGCTATAGTGCTGGTGGAGAACGAGAAAGCAAACGCATGACAACAGGAATTATGGATGGGTTGGGTTGGGATAAACCACATTCGTGGACATACTATTTGCTAGGTGGTAATAAGCAACAATTAGCCGTATATAATGGAAGAGAAACAACTTTTCCGAATGCTTGCTTGGATAGTGGGCATCGGGTACATTTTTACCCTACTGAATATTTGACGTATGGTAATGGAGATGCTGCTCTTATCTCTACACGCCCAAATGCGAAGGCTGAATATAAGATTGTTGACCATCTTGGTACAACCCGTGTAGTCTTGAATGACACAGGAAAAGTAATAAGTACCGATGACTTTGAACCCTTCGGCAAACCACTTGCACAGACAGGTGAAAACCCGCGTAAATCTTTTATTGATAAAGAAAAAGATCGAGAGAGCGGAACGAGTGATTATGGAGTACGCCATTATTGCGATAAAGGTGGAAGATTTATA
>CALMMI010000588.1 GCA_937868245.1 uncultured Ignavibacteria bacterium
GTATATCATTGGGCGGACAATGCTGAACTCACCCGAAGCAAGCCGAACAAAATAAACACCCTGAGTAAGATTGGGTTGTGTAAATTTTATGTACGTTGGTGCAGAACCTCCAATTGGGACAGAGGTTAGTTGCGATGACAGATTGGCAACTTCCCTTCCAATAGTATTATAAATAATCAGTGTGGTATTCGGCATTAATTCACCACCGTACACAATAGATATTGGTAAAGTTGAAGTAGGATTAGGCTCAATTGAAAGCGAAATATTTCCTTCTTGAGGATTGATAAGCCTCTTCCCATCGGTGGAATGGACAAATACATCTTTTAAGGTAAAAACCGCCGACTTTAGTCCGTTGGATGAAGTAATTGTGTCGCCTGCTACTCCAAACCAATGAAATTCGAGAATATCTATTGGTGAGGTTTCAGCGTCGCCAAGCCCGGCTACCATTGGGATAGAAGCAAGTGTATCGCCATTACTTTGCCCTGAATAAGTTCCTGATACTGTAATAATCTGAAATCCGTTTTCAATTTTACCGCGTTGTGATTCTGCCAGTGGTGTAAGTAGCGTTGCATTAAAGCGAAAAGTGGCAGTATAATGGTCAATCCCAATAGCAGCAATATTTGGCTTCCCTTTTATTGAATCTAAAATAAGAGGAAGATTAACCGTTTCACCAGGGGCGGCAGTAATATTAAGCGGCTTAACGGTAGATGTCATAGAAGTTGTATTTACCATATTCATACCGCCGATATAGCCGTAAGCGTCAGCCGGACCATAGCCGAATACATAAATTCCGATACCTTCAGTAGCATAGATGGAATGCACCCCGTCTGAAACACTAATCCATGAATAGGAATAATTGGAGTTTGGAATTTTAGTAAAAGTAGATGTATTTCTCTTATTATCAATAATTATTGAATTTATTGCAGTATTGGGAGAAACAACAATTACATACTGTTCTTTAAAGACTGTATTTACTGATATAGTTGTATCAATTACAAATTTTCTTTTCCGTTGGTCAAAGTAAGGACGGCTATAAGTAGTATCTATAGTATAAGCTTGTGAATTTATCCATCTATATGACTTAAGAAACTGATCTGCCGGAGGGACAAGCATCATAAAAGGGTCACTTATATTAGATTGCCCACCCCCGAATGCAGATGCTTCGGTAGATTTTTTAAATAATGCAACCATTATCGGGTTATCAGATGAAACGGAAGCAGCATTTACGAGATCCCCTTCATACTTTTCGCCTGCATTTAAGATAGGCATTGCATTTCCATTAATTGTTATATGGGTGTTATTTCGAGCAGCAAGTATTCTATAAATATCATTGTTATTATTACCTGTTGTTGTACCGGGCTTGGGAAACGGCACAAGGAAAGCATCATATCCCCATGTGTTTACAGGTATCATTTGTTCTATGAGAAAATTTCTTGCCGCATCAGTATATGTATAGGGAATCGATGCCCGCTGTTGTGACCCTACTACTGCAACCGGTTTATTGGATAGTATGTGAGTCCCTGTCAAATCATAAGAAAAATTCACACTCGATTGTACTAAATAACTTTCCCCTTTTTGCAGGGTGGTATTAATTGACTTTCGACTTGTGCTTGTTATTTGGTTAGGAGGTAAAACCATTGTGACAGTAGTTCCGTCCTGAGTAGCAATAACTGCAAATTGAGATGGGGTTTTATTATTATATACATTCCCGTTAAAATCAATATTATCTGTATTGTCTGAATTATAAGACATCACATAATATTCCTTTCCTAACACATTTGTTGGTAATACCAAAAAAGCATCACTTGTTTGCAATGCCTTGCTAAGCGCATATACTGTTACCTGGCTGTCGGTTACAATATGGAAAGTACGGTTCGAGGGCTTTTCGTTGTATTCTGAACCCAGCTCGAAATCTGTGTATTTAACTTTATATGAGTAAAGAACACTCGTATCTTTTATTTCAAATTTTTGTCTTTCAATCCCACCAAATGAAATCGTACCTTTTGTAGGTTTTTCCGCTCCGATATATATATAAAGAGCGTCATCGCTGTTAGTATTGTGAATATTTGGAGGGAACGTAAGCCAAAAGTCATTACCCCGAGTATCAAAGTCCTTAATTCCGACAGCAAAAAGGTTTGTTGCAAACAGACTAAAGCCAACGAAAAGATAAAAAAATAAACGCATAACAATTTGAGGAAAATTTGAACAATATGTTTTGTTTCGGGCTGTATGCTTTTATTCGGCATATCCCAAAAAGTGGAGAATATTCAACAGAAAAACCCGAAAAGGAGATAATCAGCACATTGTGCAGATACCTCACAGATTTCGGTTGTTGTAGTGAGTAACCATACTTTTATGGAACTTGTTACAAAGAAATATTAAAAAGTTGCGTTTTTTAACAAAAAAAACTGACTTGGCACATCGATTGCCAACTTATTCATGCTAACAACCCTTTATCATGACTTGAACTTGCTATGTTCGGACGAAAAATTATATACGCTTGGTTACTTTTTTGCATTATTGCTGCGGTGCTTGTTGTCGGGTGTTCAACACCAAAGCCGGCTGCTGCTTCAAATGCTCCGTTGCCTCCACTTGCATCGATGCTTCATGAATTTCCTTCATTACAACAAAGTAATCAGCAAGCAGATACCGCCTCAGCTCCCGTTTCTCCAAGAAAAAGAATCCCAACACTGCGTGAGCAAATGCAGGTTTTTGAGAACAAACAAGCTAATACAGATAAGAAAATAGATTCGGTTGCAAGAGAATTATCAACCGTGAAAAACGAAGTGGAAGTATTGAAGAATAGTGTTTCCGGGACTTTTCAGCCGAAGGTAACAGCAAAACCCGGTATTGCATCGAAAAGTAAAGATGAAGACGAAGAGATTCTTTCGGATGAAGAATCTCCCAAAACAATTACAAAGCCTATTGTAAAGCCTAAACCTGTAAAACCAAAAGAAATAGTTCCTAAAAAAACGATTGCCCGTAAAGAGGAAGTAAAAAACGAGGATGAAATAAAGCCAGACGAAAAGCCCAAAAAGGCAGCAGAACAGCCAAAAACCGATACAGCAAAAAATCCTGTAAAACCGGGAACTCTATATCACTCTGCAATGAGTTTGATTTCAAAAAAACAATATGACGAGGCAATTAACCTGCTTAACGAGACTCTCAAAACAGAGAAGAATTCCGAAACACTTTCGAACACATACTATTGGTTGGGTGAGTCGTATTTTGGAACAAGTAAGTTCGACCAGGCAATTTCCAATTTTCAGAAAGTACTTACCTACAAAAACTCTACAAAATTGGACGACTCCCAATTAATGATTGCAGAGGCATATCAACGTCTCGGTAAAAATGAAGAGGCAAAAAAAGCATTTCAGAAATTAGTGGATTACTACCCCACCAGCGAATTTGTCCCACGGGCTAAGAAAATGCTGCAAAAACTGTAGGAAGCTGATAGCTTATGGCTGATAGCTATTGGTTTTATGATTTTAGATTGATGTGATTACAAGCCGGCTTCTATTATCCCCTACTTAACTCTTCTCTTCAAATACATAGATGCTATCTGCTAACAGCCTATCAGCAATAAGCTATCACTCATCAGCTTCTTAAATTTTTTCCTGCCAAACCAAATTTCTTCACTATTTTTGTTACTATTGTATGGTAACTCAGATTACTCACAGTACCGTACCCACCTAATGTAGAGAGTTTACTATGATTCGTGCCGTTATATTCGACCTTGATAATACACTTGTAGATTTTATGGGTATGAAACGTCAGGCTGTGGATGCTGCTATCGGTGCTATGATGGATGCCGGAATGAAACTCACCCATGAGCAAATAAAACTTAATATTGATAAAATTTATACCGAACAAGGAATCGAATATCAAAAAGTGTTCGACCAACTCCTTCAAGAATCACTTGGCTATGTGGACTTCCGTATCCTTTCTGCAGGAATCATTGCTTACCGCCGTGCCCGTGAAGCTGCATTAAAACCATATCCTCATGTAACAGCCACTTTGATGAAATTGGTTAAATCAAACATAAAACTTGCCGTCGTATCCGATGCACCCGCCCGGGAAGCATGGCTACGGTTATGCTATATGAACTTTCATCATATATTTGACGTAGTCGTAACATTCGATGATACAGGTGAACGTAAACCGGGTCCTAAACCGTTCCAAATGGCATTATCCAAACTTAACGTTCAAGCGAATGAAGCTATCATGATTGGAGATTGGGCAGAACGCGATATGGTGGGTGCTAAAAATGTAGGAATGATAACGGCATTTGCCCAATACGGAGATGTGTTCGGAACACAGGAGGCACAATCTGATTATGTACTTAAAGATATTAAACAATTACTTGAAATCCTTGATAAACATAATACTCCCGAATAGAAAGAGTATCGTTAATGAAACATGTTGAACAAATTCTTCCGATTCAAAGAACAATCGGTAATACTGAAGTTGAACTAAGGCTGTTGCAACCAAGTGATTCATTTGATGAAATGACCAAAATGCTCCATATATCCTACAAGCAACTTGCAGATATGGGCTTACGTTTTTTAGCAACTCATCAGGATGAAGAAACCACTAAAAGCAGAGCCTTAACAAACGGTCTTTGTATAGTAGCAATTGCTAATCATAAAATCATCGGAACAATTGTTGTCAATTTTCCGGGTTGGACGAAAGGAACTGCTTTTTACGAACAAAGCCACGTAGCTCATTTTGGACAGTTTGCAGTGCTCCCCGAGTTTCAGAAAACCGGACTGGGGTCATTACTGCTCGATATTACCGAACAACTTGCATTTACTGCTTTGGGTGCAACAGAACTTGCACTGGATACCTCCGAACATGCCCATCATTTGTTAGAGTATTATTCCAAACGAG
>CALMMI010000589.1 GCA_937868245.1 uncultured Ignavibacteria bacterium
CGAAAATGTTTCTGAGAAGCTGACAGGTACTTTAGATTGTTCTGAAAAGGGTTACTGGGTTGTAACTCACCATGTTTCAAAAAATATTTTCTATTCTTTTCATATAACCCCCCAAGGATTTGACGAAAATCCCATAGTTTCTCCGTATGACGAAAGAATAATTGATCATGTACAAGGGTATATGAAACTCTCGCCAAACGGAATAAAACTTGCGCTTGCCAATTCACATGAATCCTCATTTCTTGCACTGTTTGATTTTAACAGGTTAACAGGTTCTGTAAGCAATTACAATTTACTGAGCGACACAACCGACGGCAATTTTTTCTACGGACTATCTTTTTCACCGGATAACACCAAATTATATTCAATAGGAAGAACGGGGTTTTTTCAATTTGAAACCAATCTCCTTACACCCGAAGCCGTACGGAACTCAGAGACAGTATTTGTTAAAACATTTATGAATGATGCGTACAAATCACTTCAACTTGCTCCCGACGGAAAGATTTATGCTACGGCAGCAAACCGTTTTAGTCTGGATGTTATAAATTCACCAAACTTAAAGGGGGATTCGTGCGGCTATAAGCCAAGTGCATTCAATCTAACAAAAAACTGCTGGTGGGGATTGCCGAACTTCATGGATTATATTTTTGGGGATCATTCCTTTTACGGCAACAGCAGTAATTACATCGGGGGAACTGCCATTATTTGTAAAGGTGGCAGCATAAGAATAGGTAACGAGCCTGCAGATGGTTTTTCATATTCATGGACACCCATAGAAGGATTGGATAATCCTACTGTTTCCGACCCTTATGCCAGCCCGGTTATAAACACAAAATACAGAGTAAAAATAAGCTCCGCAGACTGTGAAGGATTTATAAACTATGAAGTTATTATTGCCGATAAACCGAAAATCGCATCCGTTGCCCCGATTTGCTTAGGGACCGGTGTAGAACTTACTGTAACAGGAGTTTCACCTGGATCTACGTATAACTGGTTTCCTAAAATCGGTTTGGATACAGCGGATAAAGCAAACCCGATTGCCTCGCCAAAAGTCAGTACACGTTACAAAGTAATCGTAACACAAGGATATTGCGTAGATTCTGCATTTGTGAACGTTGATATAATTGATTTGATTGCCGAAGCCGGAGCAGATAAAAAGATATGCAGGAACACAAGTGTTCAAATAGGTGATATTGCCAAAACCGGAGTGAGCTACAAATGGACACCGACTGCAGGGTTGGATAATCCAACGATATCGAATCCCATTGCTTCCCCCAAAACAACAACAGAGTACATAGTGGAGGCAAAAAAAAATGGATGCTCTGTGTTTGATACTGTTATAGTAACAATTGACGATATTAAGGCGATTGTATCCAGAGATACCGCTATTTGTAAAGGTGCATCGGCACATCTTTCTGCAAGCGGCGGAATTACGTATGTATGGTCTCCGGCAATCGGTTTGGATAATCCAACTGCATCAAATCCAATTGCTTCGCCGGATTCTACAATCAGATACAAAGTTTTAGTATCGAACGGTAATTGCGTGGATTCCGGATTTGTTTTGGTGACGATTACTCCTTTTTCAGGAGCAAACGCAGGAATTGACAAAACTGTATGTCCGGGTGCTACGGCTCAACTTGGTTCACCGTCCGAAACGGGTAACACGTACTCTTGGCAACCGACTATTAATCTTAGTAACCCAAGTATTTCAAATCCTATCTGCACTCCGGGCAGCGGCACTACACGTTATGTTCTAACGGTGATAAATTCAACAGGTTGTGTTTCTTCAGACACTGTATTTGTAACCGTAGGTACAATCGTAGCAAAAGTATCGAATGATACAACAATTTGTAAAGGTTCTAGTGTGCAACTTTTAGCAAGTGGCGGCAGTGATTACGAATGGACTCCAACTACAGGCTTGGACAATCCTTTCACACCCACGCCCAATGCATCTCCAAGAACATCGACCACTTACACGGTAAAAGTATCAAGCGGTACATGTATTGACTCGACCTCGGTAACTGTTACTGTAAACCCACTACCTAATGCAGAAGCAGGAAACGATCAATCCCCCTGTAAAGGTGAAACAGTGCAGCTGGGAGCATTGCCTCAAGTTGGTAACAAGTACAACTGGCTACCAATATCCGGATTAGACGACCCTACAAAATCAAACCCGTTAGCAACTCCGATAACCACAACCAAATATATTCTAACAGTAACCAATAGTTCCGGTTGTATTGCAATGGATTCGGTTCTTGTAACAACAGGCAGTTTCAAACCTATAGTTTCAGGTGATACTGCCGTTTGTGAAGGCTCAAGTGTGCAACTTTTTGCAAGCGGAGGAAGTAATTATCGTTGGTCACCAAGTGTAGGATTGGATAGACCTACCGTAGCAAATCCTATTGCTTCACCATCTGTTTCAACAAAATATACCGTTGTTGTTTCAAACGGATTATGCATGGATTCAGCATTTGTAACTGTAAGTATTATCGCACCACCGAACGCGAATGCCGGACCCGATGTAACCTCATGCAATGGTAAACCTTCTCAGCTTGGGGCATTACCCCAAACAGGTAATCTGTACAGTTGGCAACCTGTTACCGGATTAGATAATCCTACGGCTTCCAATCCGATTACTAACACGAACAATACAACTGAGTATATCCTGACAGTTACAAACGCACAAGGTTGCACAAGCAAAGATACGGTTGTTTTATTTGTATCTTCTGCTAATGAACAGACGTTCACTCTTAGTCCACCCACAATCACAATTTTACCTGGCAAGCAGTTTCAAACTTCTTTGAATATCCCCGCAGGGGTTACAAAGTGGAAAGTTCATCTTTCATACGACAATTTAGTGCTTGCATTTAACTCTATTACAACACAGACACAAGGAATTAGTGCTACTGCATCCGAATTGAACGGAATACTATCCATAAACGGAACAGGAAATAATGGCTCGATCTTATTAGATTTTAACTCATTTTTACCCTACAATTCCGACACTGTGTTTGCTATACACCTTACCATAGACTCCGCGGTTACTGAGCCATGCTTTAATCTGATTGCAAAAGGCAGCATACTTGAGTTAAGTGAATACTGCGGAAAAAAAATTAGAATGGTCAGCAGTACAGGTAAAAAGTACTTTCTTAGGACTAATGGAAATGGTGTGAACTTTGGAGTTGGCTTAACCGGAAGTGTTCGAATTGAATTATATGATTATACAGGTACACTCAAAGAAGTCCTGATTGATCGGGATTTAGAAGCAGGTGAATATTCAATTGATTTCAACTTGATAACAGGCATATACTTTTGCAGAATAAGTACAGGTATCTTTGATGAAGTGCAAAGGATACTTATCGTTAAGTAAATTTTACACACGGTTTACAGCTCATATTTTCTTAAAGAAGTCGTTTAAACTTAGTTTTTTTATAAAAACATCGTCTTAAATTTAGTAAGT
>CALMMI010000590.1 GCA_937868245.1 uncultured Ignavibacteria bacterium
AGAATCTGTTATAAAACATAGCTCTTGGCGCTAAACTAAAAGAAGCATAGCTATTTCCTTCAAACTTGGTTTTAAATCCAAATTCTACTCTAGCTCCCATATTAAAATTGTCGAAAGTTTTATCTACTTGATTAGAAGATGCTTCAAATGAACCAAAAGGTACAATTGTAAAGTTTGACTCTGATTTTAATGTAATGCTATTTATCAAGCTAAAATTGGTATAAAACCCTTTTGGAGCTTCCTTTCCCAAATTAAATCCAATACCAATAGGAACTTCTAAAGCGGTAATTTGATCAAACGATGTTTTACTTTTTACTGTTGGGTCATTATTTACCCATCTTTCGAATCCACCAGAAACAATTCCAAGACCTAAAATACCGTAGGCTTTTTTAGTCAAAGACTTATTTAACTCTATGCCTGCATTCATACCTAATCTACCACCTCTCATTACTGAATATTCACCTTCATATAAAAAGTCCATTGTAGGGCCTCCATAAATGCGTGCATTTAGTTTTTTAGTAACAGATTTAGGATCATTGGTAACTTCTTTAATAGAAGTAGGATTGTCTTGAGCTTTTGACACAAATGAAAGAAAAGCAAAACTTACTAACAAGGACGCTCTTAATAAATTATTCATACGTTTTATGTTTATTTTTATATTTTTTAAAGGTGGCATTTATGATGCATACAGTATCTCTACAACTCAACGGCAAAGAGTATTCCATAGAAACAGGAAGATTTGCCAAACTTGCGCAAGGCGCAGTAATGGTTCGCTACGCCGACACAATGGTACTCGTTACCGTTTGTGCGAGCAGCGAATCCCGCGATTTGGATTTTGTTCCGCTTACAGTGGAATATCGCGAAAAAACAGCAGCTTCCGGTAAAATCCCGGGTGGTTTCTTCAAACGTGAAGGTAAACCTTCCGATAAAGAAGTACTTTCGGCTCGTCTTATCGACCGTCCAGTTAGACCTCTCTTCCCTAAAACGTGGAGACACGAAACACAAATCGTAGCAACAGTTTTCTCATCAGATCAGCTTCATGATTCTGACACACTTGCAGCAGTCGGTGCTTCGGCAGCAATTATGCTTTCAGGTCTTCCTTTTGCTGGACCATTTGCAGAAGTAAGCATCGGACGTGTTAACGGTGAATTCATCCTTAATCCTTCGTTCAAAGATTTGGAAGAATCCGATCTTGAAATGATCGTAGCAGGAACAGATGATGAAATCTTGATGGTAGAAGGTTCTTCCAAAGAAATTTCAGAAGAAGATTTTATCGCAGCAATCGAATTTGCTCAAGGTCATATCAAACTGTTTACAGGACTTCAACGTGAATTGATGGCACTCGTTGGTGCATCGCCTGTTGAGCATATTGCAGCAGAACTTGATGAAACATTGGTTGCAGCAGTCAAAGCAATTGCAACTCCTGAAATTCATGCCCAAATCCGTACTAATTCTTCAAAGGAAACACGTACTGCTTTCCGCAAAACACTCAGTGCAAAAGTTGTTGATGCAATTAACGTGGATTTACCACTTTTTTCCGATACTGAAATTGCAACACGGAATAAAGTACTGAACAAAATCATCAGCAAAATCGAAAAAAGCGAAATGCGGCGCATGATTCTTGACGAAAATCGCCGTCTCGACGGTAGAACCACCACAGACATTCGTCCTATCACCTCCGAAGTTGGTGTGCTTCCACGTACACACGGTTCAGCTCTCTTTACACGTGGTGAAACACAAAGTTTAACTTCGGTTACACTCGGAACAAAAGACGACGAGCAAATTATAGATGGTTTGCTTCCTACCTATTTCCGCCGTTTCATGCTTCATTATAATTTTCCTCCGTACAGCACAGGTGAAGTTGGTCGTATGACCGGCACAAGCCGTCGCGAAACCGGACACGGAAATTTGGCAGAACGCGCTGTTAAAATCATGTCGCCAAACGAAACAGAATTCCCGTATGTAATCCGTATTGTTTCTGATATTCTTGAGTCAAACGGCTCATCCTCGATGGCAACAGTTTGCGCAAGCAGCTTGGCATTGTGGGATGCCGGTGTTCCACTCAAAAAAGCAGTATCGGGTATAGCGATGGGATTGATTAAAGAAGGCGATGAAGTTGCAGTTCTTTCCGACATTCTCGGTGATGAGGATTTCCTTGGTGACATGGATTTCAAAGTTGCCGGAACAGTTGACGGAATCACAGCCTGCCAAATGGACATCAAGATTGCAGGACTTTCGATGGATATTCTCCGCAAAGCATTGCACCAAGCTCGTGACGGCAGGTTGCACATCCTTTCCAAAATGAATGAAGCACTTTCAGAGCCACGTCAAGATTTATCTCCTTATGCTCCAAGATTGACAACAATCCAGATTCCTGTAGAATCAATCGGTGCCGTTATCGGTTCCGGCGGTTCTGTTATCCGTGCTTTGTGCTTGGAATTCGGTGTGGAAATCAATATTCAAGATGATGGTACAGTTGTGATTGCAGCTACCGATGGTGAAGCAGCACTCAAAACAGTTCAACGGATTGAATCAATCATTCGTCCGCCTGAAGTTGGAATGGTTTATAATGCTACTATCAAGGAAGTTCGTGAAGGTTTAGGAGCAATTTGTGAATTCATGCCGAAAACAAAAGGTCTTCTTCACATTTCTCAAATAAGCTACGAGCCATTTGAGTATGTTGGCGATGTTCTTAAAAACGGACAGCAAATCGAAGTGAAACTTATCGAAATTCAATCTGATGGGAAATTCAGACTCAGCCGCAAAGCTCTTCTCGAAAAACCGGAAGGTTATGTAGAACGCGAACAACGCCCACGCGAACCAAGACACGATGACCGTCGTGATGACAGACGTGGTGGTGACGACAGACGCGGTGGTGATGACCGTCGCGGTGGATACAGAAGATAATTCTTGCTAAAGAATGTTACTTACAAAGCGAACCGCAAGGTTCGCTTTTTTTATGTGTGGATTTATTGGTAGTTTCGCTGATGGATATTTAATATGCGACGTCAAGACCTTCAAGGTTTTCGAAAACCTTGAAGGTCTAAATTCCAAAAACACAAAAGAATATGGATTAAGTTATTATTTTAATTGTCTATGCTCACACTCTCAACCGTCCAATTCGCCCCAATTTTCGGTGATAAGCACTCGAATATCAAGACAATACATGACTTTATAGATTCACTTCAGTCCGATATTATCGTGTTCCCCGAACTCTGTACTACAGGCTATTTCTTCCAAAGTAGCGAGGAGGCAATTGCAGCAGCTGAGCCGTTTTCTGGTGAAACGATGACTGCATTACAGCAGAAATCCACAGCTCATAATCAAATCTATGTTATCGGCTTTGCTGAGCTTGGAGATGACGGCAATGCCTATAATTCAGCAGCTCTGATTATGCCCGATGCTAATCTAACGTCTGTCTATCGGAAGACCCATTTGTTCTATAAGGAAAGCAACTGTTTTGCGGCAGGGAATTCAGGTTTTTTTGTGGTAGAAGATGCGAAACGTGATGTGAAGATTGGAGTTATGATTTGCTATGATTGGCGTTTCCCCGAGGCGGCGCGTTCGCTTGCTCTTGCAGGGGCAGACCTGATAGTATGTCCTTCCAATTTGGTGACGGACGTGTGGCATATAGCAATGCCAGCCCGTGCTCTTGAAAACAAAGTGTTTCTGGCAGTAGCAAATAGAACCGGAACGGAAACAGGAGGTGGAGAGGAATTGGTATTTAAAGGTGAATCGGCAATATGGGGGTATAATGGTAAGATAATGGCTAAATCGGGTGTAGATGAAGAATCAATCCTCACCGTTACTATTGACCCCGCCCAGACTCGCAATAAGAGCTTTAATGCGTTTAATAATATATTTACTGATAGGCGACCGGAAATGTATAAATGACTACCTCCATAACATTAAACAAAAAACAAAAGCCGATATTGAACAAATCAATATCGGCTTCGATTATCTTAGTTAGCACCTATCAATCAGCCTTCGGCGGCTGCCAAGTTCCGCGTTTCCACTTCACAAGCTCAATAGTGGCACTGCCTACATACAATTTCATTTTGGCTTTGATAGGTACACGTGCATCATCTGTACTGAACCAACCTTCGAATTTCCCTGTAATACCATAGATACCCGTCCAGTTTGCTTCACCGTTGAAATAGGTGGTTTTTATAGGGTAATCTACTGCATCAATATCCATACTTTCTTCCTTACCTGTAAAAGCTATCGTAGTAAATACAGTATCTTCTTGAACTAGAGTAGGGATTTTAATATTGCGTTTTGCAAATAATAACTGACGCGCCGTAAAGAATAATGAACATCCGTCATTCCATTTTTTTGGAGTTGAAATACTTTTTTTGGAAATGAATTTTTTATCTTCATATTTTTCCATGTTAATTACGGTATTCTCATAATCCATTACATACTTATCAAACATCCAATTATTTTCGCTTTTTTTAGTATTGGCTGTAAATTGATGCGAATATGTAGCAGATGCATCCATCCATGATTCGTAAATTGAGTGTAAATCCACGAAAGGAATACCAGGACGTGAGTCTATAAGTGCTTTCATCTTATATATCTTTTTGCCGTTTAGGGTTGTAGGGGTTTTTTCGGTAATCATCTTGATTGTACCAAGTTTGATACCCAAAAATGAGACTTCATACTCCAATTCCTCCCCTGGATATGCCATTTGGGATTTCGCTTCAGTAGGCGAAACAAACCATAATGCAAATGAAGTAAGTATGATGGCAGCAAGGCGGTAGATGAACATAAAAAATATACCTGAGAAGTTAAAAAAATACAGTAAATAAATACCATAAAAAAATCCGACTTGACTTTACGACGGGTCAAGTCGGATAAAAGTTTAATCAACGCCCTTATTTCAATTTTGCAATTTTGGTTGCTTCGGGAAATAATGTAATCGCTTTTTTGAGTTGCTTATCATCTTCAAACGAAATCGGGTAGAAATACGGACTTCCGAACATCGAGCGCGCAAGCAGTGCTTTAAGACGGTTACGCAAGAATGATTCGTCAGTCTTATAATTTGCATCATTCCAAACTACGCCCTTCTGCTCGGCGATCGCTCTGAAAGATTTCATCATTTCATCAGTAATTTTGAAATTCTTCAAGAATGCAGGGAAATTATCCTTGTAACTGTTTCTAACCGCAACACCTTCACCTTTTAGATAATTGTCCGTGAATTCGAAAAAGATGTTCTTACGGAAAATATCACGGTAAAGTTGTGTAATTGTATCCGGTTTAACGATATAATCAGGAGTAATACCTCCGCCGCCATGAATTGTTCTGCCGCTCGGTGTTTTGAAAATCGGATGCGTAGAGTCCGCTTTATCAGCAGCATGGTTAATGTTATCTCCTTCTTCTCCTTCTTCGCGTCCTTCACCTTTGTAATACTTTTCTTTATCTTTATATGGGCGTTGAATCAAGCGTCCGGAAGGAGTATAGTACCGTGCAATAGTCAAACGGTACGATGAGCCATCACCGAGTGAATACTGCTGTTGTACTAAGCCCTTTCCGAATGAAGTTTCACCCACGATAAGGCCTCTGTCCAAATCTTGTATCGCACCTGAAACGATTTCACTTGCCGATGCAGAGCCGCTGTTAACCATTACAATCAACGGAATTTTTTCGAACTCCCCACCGTCAGTAGCATAATATGTTTCATCAAGTTCAGGACGACGTGCTTTTGTATATACGATTTTAGAACCGGATGGAAGAAATTCGTCAGCAAGTTTGAATGCCTGGTCAAGGTATCCGCCGGGATTACCGCGAAGGTCAAGAATTAATTTTTTCATTCCTTCGGCTTTAAGACGACGCGCTGCTTCTACAAATTCCGAATGAGTAGTTGCCGCAAAACGGTTCGATGAAATAACACCGATGTCAGTTCCCTGAATGATGTAGGCAGCATCCACTGTATAGATTGGAATTTTATCACGTGTAATGTCGAATTCCATCAACTTTGTTTCACCTGCACGGTGCACCATTATTTTCACGTGTGTTCCTTTTGGACCTTTAAGTTTTTTAGGAACTTCCTCGCGTGAAAGACCAACAGCATTTTCACCGTCAATCTTCACGATTTTGTCACCGGATTGAATTCCGAGTGCTTCACTTGGTCCGCCGATAATTGGAGTGACGATAGTAATTGTGTCTTTAACAATGTCGAATTCCACACCGATTCCCTCGAAACTTCCTTGGAAATCTTCGTTTACTTTTTTCATTTGCTCGGCAGGGATATATACCGAATGAGGGTCAAGCTCATTAAGCATTCCTTTGATTGCTGCCTCGGTGAGCTTTTGCGTATCAACATTCTCCACATAATTTTTGGAGGCAGTATTAAGTACGTCGGTAAATTTCCGTACTTGCTCATACACATTATCACCCGAAATAACAGGGGCAGCAAAAACCCCGATAAGAACCCCGGCAACGATTGCAGCTGCAATCACCAATATTTTGCTTTTCATTTTGTTTGTGATGGGTTTAATAAAAAATGTTATAATTTTTATACTTGATCGATTTTATCCTGTACTTTTCTGAACTCATTCTGCCAGTCGATAGTAGGTGCAAGCCCACCTGATTCTATATGTGTACATCCGGCAGGAATAGGATTCCAAAGCGTTCTTTTTTTTCCGAAAAGTATTGCTCCAAAGCAAAACAGCCATGCCTTTCCATAAATTTTGAACATTGGCAT
>CALMMI010000591.1 GCA_937868245.1 uncultured Ignavibacteria bacterium
CGGCAGTTCATACTCCGATACGGTTGTAATGGCTCATCAGGTTGAGTTTATCACAGCCGGTAGCTTGGGGTTGGATGGCAATCCCTTTACAGTTCCCGTATTACCTGCCCGAGAATTCATTACAAATTTAACAGAAGCGGATATTCCTGCAAGTTTCATCGAATTAACAGGTAATCTAGGGTACGGAGGGAGCGATGAATCCGCACGAAAGATTGGATTTGGCAGTTTGTATTATGGCGGAGAACTTTTAGTAGCCCCTTTCGGTACTCTGCTTGGCAGAAAATTTTCACTCGCCCTGGGTGGAGGATTGTTCCTGGAAGGTGGAAGAATGCGCTTCCCCGTAATGGGTCACTTACGATATAGTTTGTTTGGAGAGGCTCATAATGAAACTAAATACGAATTTGTTCCGAATACTTGTCAGTTTGCAAAATCAGGAGATGCCCCTCTAGAACCACTCTCTGAATTCAAAGAAGTCCAAGCTGCAACAGCTGTTGACTCAACTGTCTATTTTTACAGAAAAAATAGTGTAGTTCAGGATAAATTCCGACCTTTCCTCTTTATTGAAGGCGGATTGATTTTCAATGGATCTTTCGAAGGATCAGGTAAAGAACCGTCTATTAATCCAGATGATTACAGCCAGTATTTATTCGGTGGGGGAATCGGAGTTCCATTTGCAAGTATATTTACTGCTTCCCTCGGCTACAGGTATATGAGGCTGAATGTTCGTACACCTTGCCCTACATGCCCGCCTCAATCAACTAACAATCCTGATGAATATTTCATAGTTAATACAAATAGTATCCATAGTGTTATTCTCAAATTGGGGCTTCACTTTGATTGGTAAATTTTTGTGATTTGGCGATTTATCCGAATAACATTCTAAAACTGTTCATCATTGACCCCATTATCTCGGAGCATTTATGTTGATTTCTACAATTACTTCTGCTTTCAAAAGATTTAAGATAACCGAATTGTATGTGTTTCTTGTTTTGGTTGTATGTTTAGGTTGCCAAAACTCTACCGAACCTTCTAATCTTGTTGTAGGAGATGGGTTTGATGTAACGGTACGTGTGCACGATCAAGCAGGTCAGCCTTTGGCAGGCGTGGCTGTTCAGTGGGCTTTACTAGGACAGAAGCAAGTAAGTTTTGCAACAATGTCCCAGGCAGGAAACGACGGTGAATTTGCAGCTACGATACCAGTTCCTGTGGCTACGGACAGTGCATTAGTTGTTATTCGTACAGATATTCCTACAGGGATTGCTGGTTTGGAATTCAAGGGAAATCAAAAAAACGGGGACTTCCGGTTGGATACAGTTCGGGTATGTAGAGATACTGCATTAGATATAGGATTTTCCAGACAGGTTACTGTTAGTCAATGTGGAGGTTTGTCGTGTTCACCTATATCACTGCTTTGTGAATTTCCCGATAAGATAGAAGATTCAGCTTGTACTTCCGAATATGTAAATTCAACTACAGAGGTTCTTACAATTGCTCCATTTACATCGTCTGTTCCATCAGTAACTGTTAAGGTAAAAGTAAATGGTGTAACTGTATCAACACCAGCAACGATTCCAATCGGTGCAAGATTCCAGATATGTTATTTCTTTGCACCGGGTATCAACTCACCGATTGCAAAAGATCAATTTAACGCTAATATCGTTGTTTCTTCCCCTACAAATCCAAATTGCTTAACGTGTTCATTTACTCTTACAACAGAAGTACGACGTAAAGAGGATTGTGATTGCCCCCTTTCTCCTAAACCAATTACATTCCCAATCGATACAACAAAAACTGTGGATGTTTGTGTAGGTAAAGACACTACTGTAGAAATTCCAATCGGATTTAAGAACGACAATCGAGCAGCAGGATGTGATGTTGAGTACACGTTGGTTTCCCCAACATCCAATAATGAGTTTGAAATCCTTTCGGCGAACAACGGTTCTCCGAATACAGTTCGTATTGCCCCCGGTGCATCGTTTGGAAAACTTAAAGTTCTCTTTAGCCCAACCTTGATACAACAGTACAAAATTGACATTAGGTACTCAATTAAGGTTATTAATGCCGACGGTACAGTTAAGCAATGTGCAGATCCGTTAATTATACATTTTAATGGGGCAGGGGGGCAATCTACTTGTAGAATTGATACCCTTCGCTCAACAGAATTCCTTTCACCTGCAAAGAAACAACTTGATACGCTAAGAAACTGTGTAGATGTTGATTTGGCTTCTAACGCAAGAACAATAGTGGTGGTAAATACAGGAAAATGTGATGTAACAATCTCAGCTGCATTCAACAACCCGTTATTTACTGTATCACCGAAAACGAAACAAATTCAGGCAGGGGATTCTGCAGTCTTTACACTTAAATTCCTACCCAAACCAACCGATGTATGGCCAGGAGGCAGAGGAAAAAGACCGGCAATTGAGAGGTTTAACGGCACCCTCAGTTTGTCGGGTTGTGCTGTTCAAAATTATGCAATTCCAGGATTTGCTGATACATCTTGCTATTACCCATTGAATCAATGTTTACACAAGTGGCCAGAGCCGCTTGGTAATTGGACAGAAGTAATCCTAATAGACAGAACAAATAACTCTCTATCGTATAGTAATGATCCCAAAAAAGTTACAAGCCGCGATATTTTTGTAGATAATATAAATGTTGCAGGCCAGACTGCAATTCTAAATTCAGATATTGCCCGGTGGAAGGTAGTTGCTTCACGTCCCAGTACTAAACCAGGTGAAACTGCATGTAGTTTTGGTTTCCAGTTTATAAATGCTTGTGATGCATCAGCTCCAACCGGACCATTACCTGTAAAACTATGGGACGTAGTTTCATTTACATTGGATTATGCTGATGGTCGGCAGTTTTGCGGTATAATCTGGATTACCGATTTTCATAATGATGTTCAGGGTGCGAACGGTGTTCCGCAGATATGTATTCAAATTTGTTATCCTCTGTAAAATCTTTAAGTCTGAATTCTCCTTTTTGCTTTGCTAAAATTGCAGGAACAATTATGAAATGGATAAATTGTATTCGTTACTTTACTTTGACAGTAGTCATATTGTTTTGTGCTGTTTCTTTGAACGCTCAAACACCATATAAATCCATTAATTCTACCCAGGATGACTACGCTGTTGCTTTTCGTGCAATGCAGAACAAAACAGAACTTTGGATAACCACCTCAAGGGGGTCGGATTCTACTGCACGACGTTCAAAACGGATAATGACTGCATCTGTAGAGACAAATGGCGTTGGAGAATTTACACTTGCTCCACTACCGATAAACCAATCAAAAAATTCAGGTAA
>CALMMI010000592.1 GCA_937868245.1 uncultured Ignavibacteria bacterium
GTATATATTTGTAAAGGTTTTCAAATAACCCCTTACTAAATATTTCACTCACTGTCATCCTGAACTCGATTCAGGATCTCCGTTGCTAATTGTCATGCTGGTTTTGCCTTTAATGCGGAGATTCTGCACCAGAGTTCAGCATGACAGAACTATTTCATTTTAATTTTGCAGTAATTACTGCAAAATTAATCTTAATAATCTATCGATGCAAGTTTAGCAATTGTTGCTTTCACATCATTTGAAGAACGCTCAAGTGCTGCTTGTTCATCTGCTGTCAATGTGATTTCGAATATCTCTTCCAAACCGTTTTTACCAACCTTAACAGGAACACCTACAACTACATCATTCAAACCATATTCACCGTTCAAACTTACAGCACATGGAAGGATACGGCGTTTGTCTTTTACGATACATTCTACCATTTGAACAGCTGAAGCAGATGGTGCATAATATGCACTGCCTGTTTTCAAGTGATTTACGATTTCAATACCACCGTCACGGGCACGTTGAACGATTGAATCGATACGGTCCTGAGGCATAAGTTCTGAAATCGGAACACCGGCTACGGTTGTATAGCGTGGAAGCGGAACCATTGAATCACCATGACCGCCAAGCACAAACGCTTGTATATCTTCAACCGAAACGTTCAATTCCATTGCAATAAATGTACGGTAACGGGCTGTATCAAGTACACCTGCCATACCGAGAACCTTATTACGTGGAAGTCCTGTTTTTTGGAGAACAACATACGTCATTACATCCAAAGGATTTGACACAACAATATAGAAAGCATTCGGCGAGTATTTAAATGCTTGCTCGGCACATGACCCTACGATTTTAGCATTCGCTGCGAGTAAGTCATCACGGCTCATACCTGGCTTGCGTGCAAGACCTGCTGTGATAATCACAAAATCGGAATTTGCAGTATCTTCATAATTATTTGTACCGCGAACTCTTGTATCCGAGCCGACTACCGGCATTGCTTCGAACATATCCAAGCCTTTACCTTGTGGAATACCTTCGGCAATATCCAATAATACCACTTCATGCGCAAGCTCTGTATAAGCAATACGCTCGGCAGTGGTTGCACCCACGTTGCCTGCTCCAATAACTGTCATCTTCATAGAATATACTCCAAATAATAATTAAACTAAACGATGATAGACTTTATAAAAAATGATTCTAGAACATTTTTTTCTTAATAGTTTCAAATCCCCTCGTTCCCCTTTAACAAGGGGATGACGTAGGTATTATCTGCATGGCGTATCTCATTCTTATCAGAATCTTATCTTGTCTCCCCCTTGTCAAAGGGGGATTAAGGGGGATTTCTGCTCTTGTTGATAAAACAAAACTATCAAATTACCAGAAAGGATTAGCTGTTTAATGCCTGTAAAAATTCACGGTTGCTGCGGGTTGCCTGCAGGCGTTCCTGCATAAGTTCCATAGCTTCCACCGGAGTGAGGTCGCTCAGGACCTTACGGAGAATCCAAATACGGTTAAGTTCTTCGGGTGTCAGGAGCAATTCTTCGTGACGTGTACCTGAACGGATAACATCAATCGCAGGGAAAATTCTACGTTCTGAAAGTCTTCGATCCAGAACAAGCTCCATATTACCCGTACCTTTGAATTCCTCGAAAATAACTTCGTCCATTCTGCTGCCTGTATCAACAAGTGCAGTAGCGATAATCGTTAATGAACCGCCTTCTTCAATATTCCGTGCAGCACCAAAGAAACGTTTCGGTTTGTGCAAAGCATACGCATCCACACCACCTGATAATATCTTACCGGAGTGAGGAACAACAGTATTATGTGCACGGGCAAGACGTGTAATAGAATCTAACAAGATAACTACATCCTGCTTCGCTTCCACAAGTCGTTTTGCTTTTTCGAGAACCATATCGGCAACTTGTACGTGTCTTTCCGGTGGCTCGTCGAATGTAGAGGCAAGTACCTCTGCACGAACGGAGCGTTGCATGTCTGTTACTTCTTCGGGACGTTCATCAATCAAAAGTACAATTAACTT
>CALMMI010000593.1 GCA_937868245.1 uncultured Ignavibacteria bacterium
CAAGCTAAAATGTAATATGCCCTTTGCCGGATTTGGGTAGATGGTAATATCGTTGTAGGTTGAAACAATTTCGTTTACTTCAAGTGGAACTTCACATTGAACAAAACCGTTGTATGTTTGAGTGTTTGTACCTGAAGGAGATATAAAATTAAAAGTATATTTTCCTCCGAATGTCCAATTGTAATCCACTGAATAGTTCTGACCATTTAAGGTGTATGTTAGAGTATAGCCGTTACCATTTCCATTGGGTTTACAACCGGTAATTACCGCTCCATTTAAAGGAGTTCCTGCATCGCGAACCGGTTTGGCAGATGCCTGAGGGATAATCTGCATCGTATTATCTTCGGTAACTTTGCCTACCATATTTCCAATCATATATGGCGCTGCGGTTGTTCCATGATAATGATATACTCCGTTTGTGCCGAAATGACCGTGGTTTGCATCTAATGGTTTCAGAGCTGAACCGTCGGGTTCGAGTGTGCCATAGACAGCAAATCCATCTAAACCAAAAGCAATCGGCATTGTTGCAGCTGTTTGATTATAAAGAACCATGGGTGCAATATGATAATGATAGTCGTCTGCCCGCCCACAATGCCCCCCGTATATATCAAGCTGACCATCCACCTTTGCATCGACTCCGGTATTTGTATAAGGATTAAATATTGCTACTCCATTCACTGCCACGGCAATTGCTCCTCGTAGAAAATGTTGTGGATTTACAGGAACTGGAGTTGCTGCAATTTCCGGATTCAGGGGAATACTCCAGGCATTATTTCCAATATAACATTGAGGAATAGGAACTTGCTGCTGCCATCCTGTAATTCCTGTCATCATTTCATGGTCGGGGATACCCTTTGACTCTACATAAAAATAGTTCGCATCCCAACGGGTATTTACTTTTGGTTTGAAGGGAACAAAAGCAGAATCTATACTTAAAGGATTGGTAACGGTTTGCACCACCTTGGTCACTTTTGAAGTAAATCCGAAAAACGTGGAAATTACTCCCAAACCGAGAAGGGGAACGGCAAATCTCAATTTTCTTTTATCTTCAATTGAGTGGATATATAACCCAAGGGCAGCAAGCAGGAGAACGGCAATCCAAAACATGTAATCTTTAAATGGGGTATATTCAGCAGGTGGTGTATTATCAGGTAATCTTTGACCGTTGAGAGATTGTATTTGTTCAATCTTATGATGTATGTACTCTTGATCTTCGCTTGTGAATGATGAGAGGGGATAATGAACTATATTGTCATTCGCAAGTTCAAGGTACGCTTCTCCGCCTTTTTCCATGAGGAACGAAGCGTCAAGAGTGACTATTCCATTGGAGAGAGTCCAATGTTTAAGCCGGATATTGTCGTAATGACCGTTGTGCGCAAATGTAATATTTCCAAGAACGAAGAACAGCAAGGTAACAAGTATTTTCATAGTATAAATAAATATTATTTTCTAAAGTGGATTTGACAACCAATTGATTTTGTTTCCTTTGTTGCTACTTGTTTACCGCTTAAAAGCTCTTCAACAGCGTTTGATACGTAGTGGTTCTTTACTTTCATCGGTTCAGCTCCGTTATCATCGATTGCACCATTGTATTTGATTACCCATTCATTGTTTTCTTTCCACAGAACAAATGCATGAGGAGTTTTTTGAGCAGAAAAATTCTTGGCAACAGACTGATTCTCGTCAAACAAATATGCAAAATTGAAATGCTCTTTTTTTGACTTTTCAATCATTTTAGGATATGTATCCTCAGCAAATAAAAGAGTATCCGTAGAACTGATTGCAATGAGTGGAACACCCTTATCATTATACATTGTATTTAATTGGTTCAACCTCTCTGGATATAGCTTTGCAAACGGACAATGATTGCATGTAAACACAATGATAAATCCTTTTGCATCGGGATAATCTGCCAGCGAAATCATTTTCCCGTCAACGTTTAGCAATTTGAAATCAGATACTGTCCTGTGTTCAAGTGTTTGAAAACTCGAAAGAAATAAAGTGAAAATTCCAAGAATTGTCACAAATAGAATATGTTGAAAAGCCTGCTTCATTTTTTTGGAAGTTAGTAGAGTAAAATTGAAAATATGTACTATAAAAAAATAACCCACGGTTTCAGCCGTGGGTCTAAAATTCAATAATCTACTCTTTTATAAACTGCTGCACAATTCTTTGTTTGGTAAGCTCATCTGTCAATTCAACTGAATACTGCCCCGATGAAAGCCTACTTATATCAATTCCGTCTTGCAATTCAGGTCGAGGTAACATGAGTATTGTTCTTCCTGCCATATCATATACTTTTACATAGTATGCTTTGATTGTAGGGTCGGAAAACGATATGAATATTTTATTTCCGGCGGGATTAGGATAGAGTGAAAAACTTTTTGAGGGTTGTTCAATCTGCTTATCATTATCAACTCCGGTTGTAGATTTACCTGTCACTACAAACTGGCCCATCATACCCTCATCTTCATGCAATGCAATATGGCAATGAAACATAAACGGGTGTAAACTATCGGCATAATCGTCAAACTTTGCGATGAACTTAACAACGGTATTTGCCCCACCTGGTCCAGGTCCTCCCGACTTTCCGGGGATAAACACTACATCTTTCCATCCGGCTTGTGCAGCTTCGGGTGGTGCTCCATTCACCGAGATGATATTGAATTCAACATCATGGATATGGAACGGATGACCAAACACCGAACTGCTCGTAATTTCCCAAATCTCAGTACTGTTTACTGGGACTTGATAATCATTGTAATTAATATTGAAAAGTCTGTGGTTAAGGATAAAAGCATTAGGACCGAGGATCTGAGGTTTGGTAACACCTGTGCTATCGCTGATTGTT
>CALMMI010000594.1 GCA_937868245.1 uncultured Ignavibacteria bacterium
TCTGTATTCTGTATTCTGTATTCTGTATTCTGTATTCTGTATTCTGTATTCTGTAGCCCTAAATTCCCCTCCCCTGGAGGGGTGTCCGAAGGACGGGGTGGATTCTGCGTTCACTCTGTATATAATTTTCAATTCCGCTTCTTACTCCGATACACAAACGCCAACACTTGCGCCACCGCTTTAAATAGATTCTCCGGAATCTCCTGATCTACTTCCACTGCTGCATATAATGACCTAGCAAGAGGAGGATTTTCTACAATTGGCACATTCGCCTCTTTTGCAATCTCCCGTATTTTAGCCGCAAGGAAATCCACCCCCTTTGCTACTACTACCGGAGCACCCATACTCCCTGTTTTATATTGCAATGCAACAGCATAATGTGTAGGGTTTGTGATAATCACGTCTGCTTTTCTCACATTTTGGAGCATCACTTTTTTAAGTCGTTGCCGCCCTATTTGCTTGATTCTTGCTTTTGTTTGTGCATCACCTTCCGCTTGCTTGCTTTCTTCTTTTACTTCCTGCTTGGTCATCTTTTGCTCTTCTTTGAACTTGTATTTCTGGAAGAACCAATCCCCTCCTGCTATGAAAGCATACGCAAGCCCTACTTTCCAAATCAATTCATAGCCTATTGCCGCTATGGTTGTACCAAGCTGCTGATAAGGAAGACCTGCAAGAGTTACAAGTGAATCCAGATGCTTCTTGATAACGATATAAATCACAATCCCGATGATGAACATTTTTAGTATGCTTTTCAAAAGCTCCACCATCGAGCGGGCTGAAAAGAATATCCGCTTGAGTCCTGCACCTATTTTGAAAATTGCACCGAAATTCAAACCTTCTGTAAATTTCTTTCCTGCGAATTTGAACCCAACCTGTGATACTTCTGCGGTGAATCCAATTGCCATTATCAACCCCAAAAGCGGAAGCATGAACATTGCAATTACCAGAAACAGCTCGCGTGTATAGTGGGCTATATTTTGGTCTGTCAATTCTACAAGAGAGGAATTCACCATGAGCATACGCATGAATTCCATCATCTTCTTCATCATCGTTCCGCCGAACATATACACCATTGTTCCGCCCAAAAGCAACACCGCAGCAGATGTAACATCTGTGCTTTTTGCAAGCTGCCCTCTGTCTCTGGCATCAGAGAGTTTCTTGGCACTGGCATCTTCGGTTTTCTGTTGCCCGTCGGAATTTTCAGCCATTTACTTTTTTGAATTAATCGATAGTGTATATGTTAACTTTACCTTTTAGGATTAAGAGCCATCACTACTTTAAACGCTTCACTCTGAAATGACGACATTGCATTTTTGGTTATCACCAAAAACAACGGTATCGTTAAGAAAAGAACTATCAAACCTACTATCACTTTGAATTGCATCGAGAGTGTAAAAATGTTCAATTGCGGTGCAACACGTGAGAGCAATGCAAGAGACACATTCATAATAAACAGAGAAAGTAAAACCGGAGAAGCAATCTTGATTGCAATGATTGTGACCGTAGTCACTAATCTTATAAGTAATGTAATCGAAGATTCTGTCACAGCGAACTCTGAAAGAGGAACTGCACGAAGGCTTGCAAACATTGCTTCAATCATAAAATGATGTCCGTTCATTCCCAGAAAAACCATAAGCGCAATCATATTCTTGAGTTCACCTATGAGGGTCGGAACATCTGCTTTTTGGTCAAATAAAAGTGCTGTTTGAAAACCTATGTCGAAGTCCAATAAACCACCGGCAAACCGTACTGCATAGAAAATCATATTCATAGCATAGCCGAGAGCCGCACCCACCAATAATTCCTTGAACACCAATCCGGTAAGTGACCAAAGATGCATGTCAAAGGACGGCTGTTCATTTCCAAAGGCAGTAGTCATCATCACCGCAAGAATGATTGAAAGTGCAATTTTCACCTTCGGCTGCACAGCTGAATGCGAGAAAACCGGACCAATGAAGAACATTGAAGTGACGCGAATGAATATCAGCGTCCCGACAACAAACTTTCCCGACAATTGATTTATAGTTACAGAGTCCAGCATATTTTTTTTGTAATACGGTCTATTTCAACGCCGGAATCATACTGAACAATGTAAGAGTAAATGTCTTGATATTCGAAAGCATGAACGGAAGCGAAAGCACCGTTACTATAAACACCAGTACAAGCTTCGGAACGAATGTCAATGTTTGTTCATTGATAGAGGTTGCAGCTTGAAAAATTGAGATCAAAAGTCCTACGATAAGCGAAAGCAATAAGAGCGGTCCTGCTATCACCAATACATAATAGAAGGCATCGCGGACAATTTGGATAACGGTTGCGTCTGTCATAATTTTTTTTTAAGTTTTTTTTGTTTATTCTGTCGAATCAGGTGTAACACTTGACTCTAATTACTTACGATATAATTGCTTACTCACTTATATACTTTACTGAATTTGGAAAGTGTTTGAACATTTCGACGGGCTCAATGTGACAGAAGCGCGAAGAATGCTACAACATTCCCTACTACTACGTCCCGCCGGGATTCATAATCCCCTTCATAAGCGACGATATTATCAAGTTCCAACCATCCACCAGAATAAACAGCAGTACCTTTACAGGTAATGAAATAAGCTGCGGAGGCAGGAGCATCATCCCGAGTGACATAAGGATACTCGAAATAATCATGTCGATTACCAGGAACGGAATAAAAATGATAAACCCTATTTGGAAGGAAATGCGAAGTTCAGAGATACTATACGCCGGGATAATAGTTAATGTACTCACTTCTGCAATAGAACCCGGTTTTTCAACACCTGAGAGTTTTACAAACAATGCAAGATCTTCCTCGCGGGTGTGCTTTAGCATGAATTCGCGGAAAGGTTTTACTACATTCGTGATTGCTTCTTCCTGGGTAATCTGGTCTTTCAAGTACGGCTGCAAGCCCTTGTTGTTTGCTTCGTTCAGAGCGGATTGCATCACAAAAAACGTTAGAAACAGTGCAAGACCTGTAAGAAGCTGTGCCGGAGGCTGCGTTTGAGTACCAAGTGCTTGTTTTAGAAAATGGAATACAACGATAATGCGGGTGAAGCATGTCATCATAATCAAAAGTGACGGGGCAAGAGTTAGAACAGTCATCACTCCTACGATTTGGAGCGTAAGAACCAAATCCTTTGGTGATGTTGACTGGTCAACTCCTACCGATAACTTTGGTAATGGAAGAGAAGTTGTACCCTGACCAAACGAAGGTAACGAAATCACTGCAAGTAGAAAAACCACTGCAAGAATCTGCCACTGTTTGGATAGTATAAAATTGGTAATCAGTCTGTTCATTAGCATTTCGATTATAAAAAATTTGTGCCTGCTCTGAGGGGGCATAGTACAAGCGATATGCCAAAGGGTGGGTTATAAACTATGAAGGATAGAGGAGGAAGAAGAATGAGGGTTAAATTGACACCAATGGTTTAGATAGAAATCCAAAATAACAAACGAATAAAAGAACTTACGCTTATTATTTAAATTTTTGGGTATTCAAATAAACTATTCAATTAGCAGGTATGAATTTGATGCTTGTCCACAATTGTTTAACATCTTGCGACGAATATCATACATGTGCGGATTAATAGCCAATTTTTAAAAACAAAGAAGGCACACGTTAATGAGCGTGTGCCTTCTTTATAATCATCTAAGGAGAGACTACCGAACAACTGTAAATTTCCTGTCGGCTTTAAATCCATTTGATGTGGTAATATTGCAAATATACATTCCCGACGAGAGATGTCCGGTACTCATAGGAATTTGATAATCGCCTCTATTATATCGCGAGTTTGCTATCTCTTGAATTTTATTACCCATACTATCATAGAGTACTATAGATACCATACCTTCCGATGCTAATCCAAATTCCACGGCTGCATTATCAATTACAATATTCGGAGAAAATTCTCTCAGATAATTTGTGGCAAGGCCTTTATCCTCTTCAACATTTACAAAACCGGGAATTTCAATTTGCAAAGTTTCACCACCTGTAAATATCACTTTATATGGTGTCAGGGAGGTTTGGGCAGGCCCACTTACATATGTACCATCAACAGTAAATTGAGAATTATGGCATGGGCATACTAAATATTCTGTTACATCATCATATACGCTTACACTACACAACGCGTGAGGACATACATCTGAACATGCTACAAAATCTGTACTTGAGATGCGTGTAACTATTATATTTCCTGATATCACGCTTACACTGTCATACGTAATTTTTACAGAGCCGTATATTTGCTTCAATACCGGATAATCATCTAGTTTTACAGTGAATATGCCGAGAATTGTATCGCCGTGCTCCTTAAGCTCAGGCAGTATTTTTCCGAGGAGCCGGTTGGGTTCTGTAGCCGCAAATATACTTGCAGCGACAGTCGCTTTCATAAAGTTGCGGCGGGAGGTAGAGTTCATTAAAGGGGTATCAATAATTTATGCTTTTTTGCACGTCCTGTCGATTATTGCTAAGGACAGGCAAGGTATTAGGAATATCAATTCATCATTGCCTGCAACGTCAATCTCGCCTGCTCTGCCGGCTTATAATCAGGATTGCACTCCAGTGCTCTTTTATATTCAGAAATTGCTTCGAACCATTTACCCTGCCGCTGATAAACACGACCCAAATTCAAATGAGCAAAATGGCGTGATTCATAGCGTCGTGCCTTCAATGCTCTCAAAAACCACTCTTCCGCTTCAGGAAAATTCCCCATTCTGGTAAGGTATGCTCCAATGTCATTATACGGGCTTCCATAATCAGGATCAAGGGCTACTGCACGCTTACATTCTTCCACTGCCCGTTCAAAATCACCGTCGGCACTATAGGCCCAACCTAAATACGTATATGCTTCAGGAGTAGCATGAATTTCAATGGAATGCTTATAGAGAGAAATGGCTTCGGGAAGCCGACCATCTTGCTGCAAACGGTAACCGCGTTCAAGTAATTCTTTGGCTTTATATTGAAATTCATTTCCTGAAAAATGTGCCATAGTCCTGCTTTATTTGGAGAAAAATCCGTAAGTACACTAATTGAAATTTTATTATCGGCGAAAATAAGAAAATCTCTAAGTTTTACACCAAGATTTTTCGATGTTTACAATTATTCTAAAGAATAATGTTGGTTTATCCGTCTGTTTTGCAATACTTGGTTGATATTAGGCATTTAATCACGTTTTTAGTTACAACTGAACTGCTCTTAGCAGGCTCTTAACATTTATGTTAAAGTTGTGTTAAAGTCTAACAAACAAAAAAAGGTATTCATTAATTTTGCGGCTACATTGATGATTAATATTTCCACACCGGAGCGTTTTATTAACAAATCTGCTAAAGACTCTATGACAATTCGCAAAATATATGGTATTGTCGCAGCGATGACACTATCCCTCTTAGGTTTAATAGGTGTGCAATTATATTGGATAGACACTGCTATCCATGTTAAGGAAGAAAGATTCGCTCAGAATGTTACAGAGGCATTAGGTGTGTGCGTGCATTCTGTTGAAGTGCAGGAATCTGCACGTGCACTTACAGAGGAAATTGCAAAGAAAGATACGATTGCCGACAAACCTTCTATTAAGCCCAAAAAGAAAATTCGTAAGAAAAATGAATTCCAAGCACCTGAAATGGTGGAGACACAAACATACCCGCCCATGCATCAAATTAGAATGCCCCGGGTATTTATTCCTCCCATACCTAAAGAAATTACAACCAGACCTCTTTCACCGCGTTCACCTTTGGTTTTTACCAAGATTCACCAATCGAATGACGGTGAGCAAACAACACAATCGAATACAAATATCAATTATGGTTTTTCTTCACAAAGTAATGATGCACATTCCGTTACTTCATATAACTACAACAACAATGTGTTTGCTGTTCAGCAATTAAACGAAATGCAAGCACAAAACTCAACGAAACAGCGGGTTGCCAGTTTATCAGCTCAATTAAAACGACGCGATACAATCATTAACGGCAAACTTCATAGATTGCAACGCATTAACGACTCACTCAACCGGATAATCACGATAAACGGCGATAAGAATACCATTAGAATTGCCACCCAAAACGGACAATATACGCTCAACAGTTCAGACGGATATTCAATTCTCTACTCCGTAAAAGATTCAACGAATCGAAATTCTTCCCGTGATAAGAACGAGGAAATCGTAAAAAAAGTAATGCTTCATTTGGAAGAGTCCGAACCGGAATTTTGGATGAATGTTGAAGATTCAGAAATACTGCCTACTCCTGATAAACCGATACAACATTCGCGCTTCAGTAAACCCAAGACACCAAAAACACACAGAAAACTTACTTCAACAGCTGAAAAGATACAAGAAGTAGTTTCCCGTAAAGTTAATTTGGATGATGCAATCGCAACAAAATTAATGTGTGAAATTCAAGACCCTAAAACTATACAACAACGGGTGGCTGCAACTGCATTAGACTCTCTTCTCAAAAAACAACTTCGGGAAAAAGGAATTTTGTTACAATGTGAATACGCAGTTATCTTAGATAAGAATGATTCAGTATTGATGGCAAATACTCCGGAAGTTCGCACGGAAACTAAAAAGAGCCATTATGCAGCAGCAATGTTCCCTAATGACATTATCCCTAAAAACTACTCGTTACGGGTGTTTTTCCCGAACCAGAAGTCGTATATTCTGGAATCACTTTGGGCGTTGATGGCATCTTCGGGTGTTTTCCTTTCGATTATCATAGCAACATTTGGCTTTACAGTGGTTGCATTCGTCCGTCAGAAAAAGCTATCGGATATGAAAACGGATTTTATCAATAATATGACGCATGAGTTTCAAACACCCATAGCCACAATTTCTCTTGCAAGCGAAGCACTCCGCGACGGTTCGATAGCTGCAAATGAAGACCGACGTTCAAGATTCGTAAACGTAATTTTTGATGAGAACAAACGCCTCGGCAAACAAGTAGAACTAATCCTTCAAGCTGCAGCACTTGAAAAAGGTAAATATACCATTAACCTGAAAGAAGTAGATATTCATCAAATGGTTCTTTTGGCAGTACAGCATATCTCGATGCAAGTTGAGAAAAAGGGCGGGAACATCTACTGCAATTTGGATGCAATACGTTCAATTTCGTATGCTGACGAAGCACATATCAGCAATATCCTTCATAACTTACTTGATAATGCCTGTAAATATTCTCACAATATCCCTGAAATTATTGTAAACACATCAAGCAGTAGCGAAGGTATTACTATTTCGATTGAGGATAACGGTATCGGCATGTCACGAGATCAGCAAAAGCGGGCATTCGAGCGGTTCTATCGTGTACCAACGGGTAACAGGCATGATGTAAAAGGATTCGGACTCGGCTTAAGCTATGTACGTTCGATGGTGGAAGCTCACGGAGGCAATGTTTCAGTACAAAGCGAACTTGGTAAGGGGAGTATTTTCAAAGTATTCTTACCTTTTAAAAATATTATGTAACATTGAAACCTTTTTCTATTCGGCACGTAACTGTTAAAGCAGTTACGTTATGGTAACCTTTGTTAATTTTATTCAATCTAAAATCTAAGTGAATTTCTATGGAAAGTAATATTTTGCTTGTGGAAGACGACCCAAATCTCGGTTCAGTACTTCAAGAATATTTGCAGATAAAGGGGTATCAGACTACACTGAAATGCGACGGTGAAGAGGGATGGCAGGAGTTTCAAAAACATGACTATGATTTGTGTGTGCTTGATGTGATGATGCCTAAAAAAGACGGTTTTGAACTTGCTGCACAAATACGCTCCATAAACCGCACTGTCCCCATTATTTTCCTTACTGCAAAAGGCATGAAAGAAGATAAGATGGAAGGATTCCACATCGGAGCTGATGATTATGTTACCAAGCCGTTCAGCGCTGATGAGTTATTATGTAGAATCCAAGCCGTATTGCGTCGATGCCAGAATATTACAGCTCAATTGGAAGAAGAGCAATTTTATGTAGGTGATTTTTATTTTGATTACCAGCAGCGTCTCCTCCAAATCGGTGTTCACCAACAGCCGCTTACAAGCAAGGAAGCCGACCTCCTCAAAATGCTATGCCAACATAAAAACAATGTACTTCGCCGCGAAGTTGCACTTAAACAGATTTGGGGTAACGACAGTTATTTCAACGGCAGAAGTATGGATGTATTTATCACCAAGCTCCGTAAATACATGAAAGAAGACCACTCTGTTGAGATTGTGAACATTCATGGAACAGGGTACAAGCTGAGTGTGATTGCCGGAAGAAAGTAAGATAACTCCTAATCAGTGAATTATTGAAGCGAACCTTTCATACGGTTCGCTTTTTTTATGATAACTTTCAATAGAATTTATGACAGTAAAAGATCATTACGACAACCATCTCGGCGACTTCTATTCGTGGATGGCAGGTGATTTTCAATCAAAACAACAGGAATTTGCTCAGTTTTTATCTGAACATTCCATCAACCCAACCTCAACTAAAATTGCAATTGATTTAGGCGCAGGGCATGGCATTCAAACTGTTTCACTCGCTCAGCGTGGATACAACGTTATAGCAGTTGATTTCAACAAGCAACTATTAGATGAACTGGCAATTAATACATCCGGGCTTCACGCAGATATTATTAATGGCGATATTAAGGATGTGAAACAATTCGGCGGTAGGCATCCTGAACTAATCGTGTGCTGCGGCGACACTCTCACCCAGCTTGATAGTATTGAAGAAATTAGGACATTGCTTTCAGATTGTGCAGCAATACTTGACAGCAACGGAAAACTTATCCTTTCCTTTCGAGATTACTCAACAGAACTAACAGGAGACAACAGGTTCATTGCCGTAAAAGGTGACGACACTAAAATCCTGACATGCTGCCTTGATTTTGAAAACGAAAAAGTAAGAGTAACAGACCTGCTTTATTGCAAGACTGATAACGTTTGGCAGATGAAGGTAAGCTCTTATTACAAAGTAAGGGTTTCTCCCCAAGCAATTATAGATATACTACTTGAAAATGGGTTAACTATTGATTTTAATGGTATTGTGAATAGGATGGTGACGGTTATTGCAGGGAAATAAAGTACTCTAACCAATATTTACCCTACATTAAAAAACCGAGTCAGGTTCTCCTTACTATCCAACCCTATTTTCTTGCGAATTGAAGTACGGTGAAAATCGATAGTGCGTTCGGATACAAAAAGAAGATCCGCTATTTCCTTGGTTATCAAGCCAATTTTCAGCAGACAGCATACCTTCACCTCCACATTGGACAAGTGCGGATACCGTGAAGTTAATGAAGCGGAAAATTCAGGGAACTGATGCTTGAACCGTTGCTCAAGAGCTTGCCAGCCTGAAATACCTGCATCGTGACTAATGATGTGGTCCTGAAGATGTACCAGTTTCTTTTGTGTTGATGGTGATTCTGTTTTCTTACAAGATTCTATTTCTTCTTTAAGCGTGCGGAGCATCTGCTGCTTTTTGAGCATTTCCTTGGCTATTGCCTCGAGGTTTCGGTTTTTATTTTCAAGGTCTTTAATGAGATTTTCAGTTCTAAGTTTTATCAATTCCTGCTGCTGACGTTCGGCTGCTGTTTCAAAACCAACCAACATCGTATTAATAGTAATGCGCGATTGGTGGTGGTTAACTTCATTATCTAATTGCGTAAAAACACGAAAGCACTCCAATGCTCTCTGTGGATTTCCTGATTCTTTCCAACATTCAACCAGCATTTTATTTATTTTTCTGGTAAGCTCTTTATTTTTGGTGTCCCGTGCTACGAGTAATGCCTGTTCATAATACTCTATTGCATTTTCAAAATCACCTGCCAGCCTCATTAAATTACCAAGGGGTAGCGATATTTCGGCTATGAGAGAGGTATTTCCCAAATGAGAAGCCAGATCCAAACTTTCGAGCAATATTTCCCGTGCTTTTTCATATTCCTTACAATGGATGTGGTTAACACCAAGATTCAAAAGTACAAGACACTTCAGATTAATATTTCCGGTAGGTTCAAATATTGCCAAGGCTTTTTGGAAAAAATCGTTTGCTGTAGTGTAATCACCTGAATCCTGATACACAACTCCGATATTCATAATAGAGTTTCCGACGCTGTCAGATGCTCCGAGTGCTTGCTTAATCTCCAAACTTTGCATTAAATACTGAAGTGAACGGTCGTATTCACCAAGCCGCTGATAAGCAACACCGATACTGTTAAGCGTATAGGAATACAAAGCTCTATCAATATCCGTATTTTGCAGGCTAAGGCTCTTCATTGAATATTCCAGGGCAGTTTTATTTTCACCCAGCCCCATATAAATAGAACCGATATTATTCAGAACCCCTGCAGCCTGTGTTGTTTTGCCTAACGATTCATAAACAGCACACGCTCTCAAATAATACCGAAGTGCATCCGGCAGTTCTCCCATTGTTTTGTAAATCACACCGATACTGTTGAGCGAGGATGCAGTACTTTGCAATTCTCCCATGGATTCATTGATTGCAAGTGCCTTAAAGTGATTTTCCAATGCTTCTGCAAGCTGACCGAGCTTCCCTAATGATCGTGCCTTTTCGAATAATGCAACGCTTTCACCTAAAGAATTACCCGATTCACGATGTAGATGGATAGCTTCTTCAAGTAATTCCAAAGCTAGGTGGTATTCTGCCACATTATAATGGGCTACAGCAAGACGGATCAAGCTGTCGGAGTAACCTTTTTTATACCCGATTGCCAACGAGCGTCTGCGCACTTCCCCTGCAATTTCAAATGCACGGACATCGAAAACAACCGTTAATTTGAATGCTTCCATACTCAGTTCGTCTATCAATTGCTGTTCGTTTGTATCTGTCATTGTAATTCAATAATAGAATTAAAGGTTGCAGCAAGTGCTTCATAATCGGTAACACCCATTTTCTGCCGTATTCTATATCTGTGTGTATCAGCGGTACGGGGTGAAATATGAAGAACAGATGCAATGTCTTTGGTGGATAAACCGATTTTAAGAAGCATACAGCATTTCTGCTCTACTTGAGTAAGTGAAGGAAAGCGGATTGTAATTTTCTCTATAAAATCAGGGAATTGCTCGTTGAATTGCTGTTCAAATGTATTAACAGCAATACTTGCATTACTACCGACAATCGATTCCAATTCTTTGAATAATTTTCTCTCCTCCCGTGTGGCAGTAGCTTGCTCCAGGTGAATTTGCTTCAAGATAGACTGAATCATTTGCTCACGCTCGGCAGATAGTAGAGCTGAGTATTGTAATTCTGCTGTTTTCCTTTCTAATTCAAGAGTAACCGTCCGTTGTTTAATACTTTGGATTTCTTTCTCTTGTTCAATTTTCGTGAGTTCGGATTTTAGAGTAATATTCTTCAAACGGTTGCTGTGGTCAGCGTTATGAATATCCTGTTGGCATTGCCAGCTTTGCTCGGCATACCGCAGAGCTGAGGTATAATCCCCGCCCTTTTCGAAAAGTTCAGATAGTTTGGCAAGAGATTGTATTTCAGCAATAGGAATACCGGCGGTTTTTGCATTTGCTGCCGTTACCTTAAAGTACTCAATAGCTTTTTCTGTTAATCCGAGAGCTGCATACGTATCTGCAACACAAAGCCAAAGATATATTTTCACAGTAGCATCATGCACTTTGGGCGAAAGCGACATTGCTTCTTCAAACAATGAAACTGCCTTGTCATATTCACCCAGAATATGGTATAAAGCTCCCAGTTTAGTCAGTACAAATTGTTCTATTTCTGTAAATTCGTTAGTACGTGCAATAGCAAGAGAGCGGTTATAGTAATCAAGGGCTTGCTCGTAAAATCCCATATCTTTTGAAGAATCACCCTGAACATGAAGCACAATAGCCTGTCCAACCGGATTTTCATTTTGAATATGAAGTTCCAATGCTCGGTTTAGATATTCTTCCTTTAATTTGGGATTGCCTAACTTACCGTGAAGTCCTGCAAGTGAAGTATATAAATCCCCTACAAACGACTTGTTCGGTTCGGAATCTGCATATTCAAGTGCACGCATATACCAATAATGGGCTTCGGCATAATCACCTCCATTTTGTTGGAATGTTGCATATTCGTTATATAGCCATGTAAGTGTAGTGTGTTCCTCCGACCCTTCTGCAACCATAATTGCCTGTTTTGCCGTTCGCATCGCCAGTTCATTGTTGCCCAGACGACCGTAGAAACCAGCAAGATTCATAATATAGTTGTATTGTAAAGGCTTATCATCTGTTTGGCATGCAATATCTACAGCCCGTTTATATCGGACAAGAGCCGTTTCATAATCACCTTTTAAAGCAAATGCATGGCCTGAACATGTTAACGCATCTGACTCCAGGATTTTATCGTCTGTTACATCTGCCAGGTCAATCGCTTCATCTGCATACCTGATTGCTTCATCATACTGCTGAATCTTTATGGAATATCCGCTTAACCCAAAAGCGGCTTTTGCTTTCCCTTTGATATACTTATATTTTGTAGAAAGTGTGTATGCTTCTTGAGCAGGTTCTAATATTTTACCGTACAGTCCCTCATTAGTGTACTTTTCAGCAAGCTCATTCAGAGTATCTATATGTTTTTTAGGAATTTTCATCGGACTGTGTTTGCGGAATAATATTACACTATCTCAATTGACCATTCAACCGGACTTTTCCCGGAGATTGAAAGCAACATCGTTTGCTGAAGTATTCCGTATCCGGCTGAATATACATCATTATCACTTATTTGTATAGTCTGGTTTTTGCATATTAATCGTACAGATACATCATTAGAACTTAAAAGTACGGAATGATTACTACCTCCTATTTCGACCACATGAACATCCGGAGCGCAGTGAAAGAATGTAGTAAAGGCTTGCCCATCGCCTAATTCATCAATCCCCGTAATCTTGTTTTCATTAAAATAAAGAGTACGAATGTGTTTGTGAACACCAAACCCTGAATGAGAACCTTTCCATTCTTTTTCATTTTTATGAATAACAGTCCCCTTAGATCGGTCGCCAAGCATCCAAAAAAGTGCATCACCTCCACCAGGCAGCCATAGGTTTTGCTCTTCCTTGTTTTCCGGGATAACCGTATTATGCGCTGCAGTGGAACGGAAATGATTTCTCATATCAGCCGCAGGTGTATAGAGGTATGTTCCTCCATCTACAAATATATCTTGCCCGCGGATATTCACCTCAATCGATAACTGGTCATTATGTGCATGACCGCCTTTGCCACGCTGTCCGATTGATCCGCACCGGACTGCGCAATAATATTCTTTTGTGCGATAGACATCAAGTCCGAAGTTATCAAAACTAACAATTCCCGTTTCAGGTTTGGATGCTTTATTCTGCAAAGAAGGGCAGTTTAACAGCCTTGCAATCTCTTGCAATTCTCCGTGTTCATTATGGTTTTCTACAAGAATAGTATGGTCATCGGATAGTTCGCTATAATTCTTGAGATTAAGAAATGTTGTTTTTGCTTGAAGCGTACTCATTTCGGAATAATTTGGAAGCAATTTGAAAAATCTTCCGCTGTCATTATCACCAATTTGAGGTGATTGTCCGTTCGGTTTTGCAACCTGTTTTGCAAACTGCAAAATTGAAGGCAGCATTCCCCTGAGTGAATGATAATCTTCAAGGTTTGGTTTTAGTTTGGGTGCGCCTTTCTTGAGACGGTGATTATACGTAGTCAGTGCTGCAATCTTCTTAGGAGGTAATTTTTCCAATAGTGCAGCAGCATATACTACCATTTCGGCAGAGAGTCGGTGGTATGGGACAGATGCCTCGAAATTCCCACCGTCGGGCAGGAATTGGAGTTTTGTTTCAGCAATCATTTCCTGCACCGAAAAAGCAAGCCACATTTCCGTTTCAGGTGTTGACGGAAGATAAGCGGCTATAAACAACAGTCCTGCAATATCAGCCAGGTAATGATTCCCCCGTAGTATTGGAGAATACTCCAAATTATTGATGATATGCTTGCCGTGTTCGTAAATACTTCTGCGGAAAATCTTCTCGAAATCATCATCGAATGTGCAGCCCGCAGAACGAAAATAATCGTAGCTTATCAGCCAATTGACAGCCCGGATGGCAATATCCATACTCGTCGTCCAATTCACACCAAAGCGCGGAGGGTTCAAGGCAATAAAATCAATGATTTCGTTGCGGAATTCTGCCATATACACTTCCTTTGGCTTGAATTGCCCGTTATTTTTGCCAGAAAGTGCTGCAGCCTCGGCAAGCGTAGGGAAATGTTGCATTCGCGCCAACTCCCACGGGACTTTTACATCTACTCCCGCATTGCCACCATACCGTATAGATTTGCACCAACCTAAAGCAGACCAACGGTAGCCAGATTTGAAATCAAGTTGCCAGTCAATCGGCGTATAGTTCTTATCCACCATTGCCCAAATTCTACGGGACTCTTTTAGATTGAGAGGACTTATTTCATGGGAGAGCCAATCGCTATTTTCAACAGGTTTGTTTGCATAGGGTGGAAATACTATGCCTTCCGTTCCTCTGCAATCCATACCATATTTTACTTGCACCCAGCCTGAACCTAACAAATCGAAGCGGTGGGAACAGTACTGCTCCGCGAGTATTGAGATATGCCGTGCGCGCGATTGCAAATCCTCAATAGGAGGCAACGTAAAATACGAGTGTAGCTCCGAAATCTCCTTATTTGAATAAGTACAAGCAGATGTATCACGCTTTTTGGCAGCATTATGGCGCAACGGACGGGCAAACTGCTCATACACCATACGTAAGGCAGTACGCGGCGGTAAAGACAAACCCTGACGAATTTTACGGATTATTTTCACGAAGGAACGGCTCTGGAGATTATGACAATTGTACTGATTTTAGATTGGTAATATACGTGATTTTATTGTGATTACAAATAACGGTTTGGCGGGTGTGGTTTCCTTTTGGTGTTTCGGGGGTTTATGTGTAGTTTCGTGGAAGAGAATTTCATTATTTAATCAGCTACATAAAGAAAGCTAACAAACCATTTTTCCACATATTATAGCATAAAATGGATTACAATACTATTTTACAAATTGCTGAGATCAAATTAGGTATAGAATTTAATCATATCATTGAAGATTTAAAATACCATATTTCTGCTGGTTGTACAGGAGGTGAAATAGATAGCATGGTAGGTAAATACTTAAAAGATTTGCAGATTAATGATATCAATGCATATTCAATCTTAAAAGATGACATTAATATGTACTTGATAGAGTTAAGAAGACGTGGATTGATTATTATATAAAGTAATACAGTGGTTATTAGAGATTCTTCAGTACTATTATAGGTTTCTACATTCATGACCAAACCCCAACTCCGCACTCAAATCCTCTCCCGTCGTGAAGCCCTCACGCCCGAAGTGCGCGCGGAGTATTCCCATACGATTGCCCAAACACTCGCTTCCCTGCCGCAGTTTATAGCTGCGGGGACTATCCACTGTTACCTCTCCTTCGGAACAGAAGTGGATACTTCAGAAATCCGCATGGCTGCATTCTCAGCAGGAAAACGAGTTGCAGTACCAATGCTCGAAAAAAACAGCCCCATATTGAAGCATAGCTTTATCCAAGAGCATTTTGAGTTTACTAACGGTCATTGGAATGTTCCCGTTCCTGTTGGTATCGAAGTAGGATTACTGTCTGCCGATGAACTTGCACTGACCGAAAAGGATATTATCATTGTCCCGCTTGTTGCATTTGATAAAATGAAACACAGACTTGGCTATGGGAAAGGATTTTACGACCGTTTCCTTCACCATGAAAAAGCTCTGAAAATCGGGATTGCATTCTCCGTTCAGGAGGTAGAGTCAATTCCTTATGAACAGCACGATGAAGTTCTTTCGCTGATTATCACCGAAAATTTTCAATATTAACTCACAGTTCACCGTATATTTGTCAATCAGTTAACATTCAGTTTAGAAATCGGAATATGAATAAGCCAAAAGCAGTTGTAATGATGTCGGGCGGGATGGATTCAAGTGTTTGTGCAGCAATTGCATTGAACGAAGGGTATGATGTAGCCGCCCTGCATGTAAATTACGGACAAAGAACACAAGAACGTGAACTTCGTGCGTTTAATGAAGTGACGAATTATCTTGGAATTACGCAAAAAATGGTAGTGGATATCGGCTATCTTGCAAAAATCGGAGGAAGCTCCTTAACCGATACTTCTATTCCAATTTCTGCCGCTAACTTGGAGAACAAGGAAATCCCCTCAAGCTATGTACCCTTTCGTAACGCGAATATCCTGGCAATTGCAACCAGTTGGGCGGAGGTATTAGAGGCAACAGCTTTGTTTATCGGTGCAGTAGAAGAAGACAGCAGCGGTTATCCCGATTGCCGTGCCGAGTTTTTCGAGGCTTTCGAGAAAATGATTGCAGTAGGAACAAAACCCGAAACTTCAATCAGGATTTTCACTCCTTTAATTCACTTATCGAAAAAAGAAATTGTCCTTCGTGGCACAGAACTGAATGCACCTCTCCATCTTACATGGAGCTGTTATTCATTCGATGAAGAAGCATGCGGGGTTTGTGATTCATGTGCGTTGAGATTGCGAGGGTTTGCCCAGGCGGGAATTGCTGACAAAATCAATTATGCCAAATAGTTATTGCATTATAGTATTCTAACAAAAAAAGACCTTCAAGGTTTTAGAAACCTTGAAGGTCTTGTCATCTATACGCAATCTAAAAATTATTTTACCAAGTCAATCCGCCCCGTAACCGTACAATCCCGTTAAAAACAAGAACTATTGCAACAAAGTAAAAGAAAAAAGTATTTTTAAAGCGAATAGTATCAGGCTTGCTTTTCCATTTTGCAGCAACATGAACTAGAACCAGAGCGGCAATCATTGTTGCAACATGTTCTATTTGTTTGGCGTGAAGCTCCTGAGTAGCTGATGCAATTGCAATAAGATTTATTAATCCAAGAAGCACCTGCAAATCCATCGTACTCACGAAAATAACACCCATTGTCCTGTCAATTTTCGAGAATCTTCTTTTTGACAGCCATCCATGAAGGTATAGAATAACCGTTACAACGGCAAACAACAATACTAACCAGCGAAAATGAGAGTGAAGCGTATATATGAATTCCATTGATTTTATCTAAAATATGAGACAAATTTATTAAGCAAAACTACGGAATTTCTACTTGTTTCTACGATTATTTGCTATATCGATTGCCATCATTATAGCGTCCATTGTACTTTGCTCACCGGCAATTCCTTTTCCTGCAATTGAATATGCAGTTCCATGATCCGGTGATGTACGCA
>CALMMI010000595.1 GCA_937868245.1 uncultured Ignavibacteria bacterium
TCTCTGTTTTACAATTCGTGTTGAAACCTCTTCCCCATCGTCCGATGGCAACGATTCGCTAAAGAAATAACGGAGTTCAAATGTTCCATACCCTGTTTGTACAAACTTACCGTTCACAATTCTACAAATGGTTGATACATCTAAACCTGTATCTTCGGCTACATCTTTATAAATTAACGGCTTAATTGCATTTTCGCCGTGCATGAAGAACTCTTTTTGGAGTCCGGCTATCCCAGTCATTACTTTAAGCATTGTTACTTTACGCTGCTTAATTGCTTGCAAAAGGAACTTTGCGTCATCGTATTTCTTGCGTAGCCACTGGCTTGTCTCTTTATTGAATTTCTTGTACCGGGCTTCTTTTTTAAGCTTTTCGTACATAACATTCACGCCGAGAGCTGGTATTCTGCTATCATTGATGTTGATGATAATATCGTCTTTTTCCTCGTCGTAATCCACCATAAAATCCGGGATTACGGAATTTGTAACAGCAGCTGCCGAACCTCCGCCCGGCTTAGGATTTAAACGACGAATAACATCTATCACTTCTTTTAACTCATCATCACTGATATTAAGGGATTTGGTGATAACGGGATAGTGTTTCATCGCAAACGCTTCATAGGTATTTTCAAGTACTTTGAGCGCAAGTTTTTGAACACTGTTCGGGTTCATTACCGCTTTCAATTGTGCAACCAGACATTCCTTTACGGCTCTTGAACCGATTCCCGGAGGGTCAAGTTTCTGAACTTCTTTCAGAATTTTCTCTGCCTGTTCATAACTGATAAACTCAAAATACACTGCGGGAGGAATTTCTTTTGATTTGGTTTTTACAAGAGTATCCTGATCTTCCAAAGCATAACTTCTGGCAGGGTTATCCTGCTCAGCAAGTAAGTTTGCAGTTTCCTGGCTCAACGCCGAAACCAATGCGGCACGTTCCTGCTGCATCATTGCTTTTCGTGTTTTAAGGTTGTATTCCCCTATTACATCATTTACTTCCTGTACAATCTCTTCCAGCTCACGGCGCAGGTATCCGTCTGCATCGATATTCCCGATAAGATATTCACCTATTATTAATTCTTCTTTGGTTAAATCAAGGAAACGAAGCTGCGTAAGTAGTTCATCGATAAACGAAGGTACATCCTTTGGCTGGAAATAATCGCTATCTTCAAAATCTTCATTCCGAGGTGTATCGCTTGGGGCGGATTCATTCCAGGCAAGTTCATAGAACTCAAAGGGGTCATGGTGGTTTTCATCAAAACTGTCGGTAGGACCTGCAGAATAATCGTCATAGCCTTCGGATTCAGAATTGCCCCCGGGTTCATCATAAAAATTCTCCCGTTCCATAACAGCCCTGTCTATGGATGGGATATCTTCCTCATAATCATCACTTTCTATTGACACTTCAGGTGAATCCTCAAGTTCTTCGAGCATCGGGTTTTCTTCAATTTCCTGTCGGATATGCTGTTCAAGCTGCAGAACGGGAAGTTGAAGCAATTTTAGATATTGGATTTGCTGCGGAGTAAGCGTTTGCAGCATCGACGTTTGGAGGGAGAGGGATAATTTCATTCTTTTCCTCCGGTGAATTCTGGATTAACAGTCGCAATATGGTCGCAAAGAGCATCATACCATATTGAGCCATAAAGTCTGGTAAGCGGCTCACGTAGCATTTCCACAGCATAAATATTTTCTTTTTTTCCTTTATCTACGGCTGGGCTACATGCAGAGAATGGTTGGTATGAGATATAATCTCCCCCGAAATTTCCTACTCGGATTGGGAAAAGGTGACACGATATTGGTTTTCGGAATTCTAACAATCCATCGAAATGAGCCTTTTCGATTGCACATTTGGCAATTCCATCATCATAAAATACAAATACACAATCCCGGTTGTCGATACAAGTGGTTGAATAATCACCATACGATCCTGATACAGAACCACGTTTGGCAATTTCATCCTTAGAACGTTGTGATAAATACAAAGAAGCAGCTTCAACCGAACGTTCCACAAGCTCAACCTCCTCGTTGAGTAGTGGTGCGCCATCGCCTCCCGGCAGTGTGCAACAAGCACCTTTGCATTTATTCAGATCGCAGCAAAACTGCACTTTCGCCAGCGATTCATCAACTAAAATCGTGTCAATTAAAAACATAGAACTCCCCCGAATTCACCGTTTTAAAGAAATGGTATAATTTTTGACTGCAATCTACGAAATTTTTAGTGTTCCTGCCAAATTTTACCGTGTTCACACAATAAAACTTGCTTTTTATCCTCTGAAACTTCTTTATAAAAAGTTGCTGCTTCGCTCTTAGTCTCTTTTGATATTTCCTGCTTAGAGATATTCATAACTACGATTCTGAGAATCAACAAAATTGGGACTACAATTCCAATCCATAGGGTTAAGCGTGCTGTTATCTGATACAACCTTTTTTGGGGGAGGATAAACCCTACTGCCATTACAACCAAAATTATCAAAAGAGGCAGAAGAGAACCGAAAAGATTTCCACCCGGATGAAAAATTCCTGCAAGAGCGCCCTGAGCACCGGAGCTAAAAGAACAGAACAATGCAATCCCCATGCTCATTACCATTACCCACATCAATCGAACATTCTGATATGATCCGCCTGTTAGTTCATAAGCACGGATAGCAAGTAAAATTGCTGCAGGTACTATAAGTACTATCGATGAAGATTCTGGAAAGAACTCGGAATAGGTTAATCCACCTGTTACAATTGCCAGTATGAACCATGCGATTAAGGCATATTCTACTGAACGGTACTTTTGTTTTGAAGTACTCTTACGATTCACAATTATTATTAGAATGGGAGCAATTACAGCAAAAACTATAAATGGCTGCGCCAAGAGTGTAGAAACAAATGTTTGCGCTATCCCCTGAATTAAAATCACCTTAGTAAACAGCCCGCCTATATTTAGATAAACATGGTTATACCATAACCCAGCAATTGTTACTCCGGCTATTAATCCAACACTGGCTCCTACACTGTTTTTTCTGCCCAAGTACGGAATCATCACTCCGAACATCACAATTGCAATAGCCCCTGCATATAATCCGGATAGCAAACTTCCTGTTATACTGATTCCATATAATGCAATTAATCCTACTCTCCTTGAAATATCTTTCAGCCTACTTGATTGGGGTTTCAATTCACCAAGGGTTATTAATACCCATAACGACAGAAGTGTGAACATCACCGCTGGAATATCGCCGCCTGCCTGACGTGCAAGCATATTCCAAGCAAGAGTTGACGCAAGGAGAACCGGTGCAATAAGTGCCGGCAGATAGCCAGTTAACCTCCGTGCAATTTGATAAAGAAGTACCAGTGAAGCAGCAGAACAGAACACCGAAGGAAGACGCAAATGAAGAGGTAAATTTCCTAAAACTTTCATTGATAACGCTGCAAGCCAAATCCCCATTGGAGGCATGGCAAACTGAGTATTTCCGTATCCTGAAAAATAGGGAGCTAAATCAAAAAAACCATTGAATTGTAAAATCAAATCTGCTTTGAACGCAAGGAGCGTTTCCATCGGTTGCAAAGGAGCTGAGTTCAATCGAAAAAATACGAGTAAAGCACAAAAAACAAGCAAGGCGATTGCATTATGCTGACGTGTGGATAAGGACATTTTTTAAAGGTTATTAAGAAATATACAGAAGTTAAAAATTGAATTGAACATAAGAGAAACAATGTTACATCACTGCAAAAGATTATTCAAACAGAGATAATTCAATCTGAGAATCTTATAGCGAGAATTCTCTCAGAAAGACAAATTGAATTACATTCTTTTATGCGGGTATTACCCTTCCCGTTTCACTCATTTTCTGCAAAATACGGATTTTTACCGAACAAATTCATTCTGAGTAACCGAACTGAATTTATCAGAAAACTACCTTGAAATTGATTGTTACTTTGTGGGAAATTAAGGATTGCATAATTTGTGGTTGAAAAATACTGTTTATGGGGTAATTCCTTCATCTGAATCCTGCATAAAATCAGTCTAATTTCTCGTTTTTGATACTAATTTCGGCAGCTAATGATACAAATCCGGCATCTCATTTTTATTTTTATCTTTTTTATCCTTTTACCACTTAGCGGATTTTCGCAGAGCAGAATTCCATTATGGCTTGGCTTTGGTGGCGGCTATGGAATGGCATTCCATTCCACCGATGGAACTCTCCAATGTTTGAACGATCCTGCATGTCCTGTGTATAAATCAGGCACCGGTGGCGGTGTTATGTTCGGAGTATCTTTAGATTGGCGTATTTCGTCCGGAATCGGCTTGCTTGTCCGTTCGAATTTCTTTCCTTCAACTGCGAAAATGACATCAGAAGATTCACGTGCATTTACCAAAAATGAGAACGGAGAAGTTGTACCACTTGTACGCTCGCATATACTGAATGCTAATCTTAATTCACTCAATACAGACCTATTCCTAAACTTCCATAGTGGGAATTTCCATTTTTTTGGTGGCGGTACATTCGGTTTATTGATGTCTCCGGAGTGGAGTTCTTCATCCGAGATACTATCCCCTTCGAATGTGACTTTTGGTAACAACCGTCGGGACACACTTTTTTTTCCGGAACAATCTATTGCCAATGCTGCATCTTCTCAATTGGGAATAAGTGCGGGTATCGGTTATGATATTCCTCTTTCCAAAAGAGCTATACTCGTACCTGAGCTTTCGGCTACCTTGCCTTTAGGTTCGCTTATTTCAACTTCCGAATGGAAACAAACTATCGTTGCCCTCGGTGTATCCTTACGGTTCGGAGTAAGTGTAATCAAGCCGGAAGAATTCCGTAAGATTCAGCTTATCGACACTGTAACAGTAAAGCATCCAACAATTGTTGGCAATAGGTTCTCACTTGGAAAATCAATAGCCAAAACTGAAATTCAGGAAACGGAAGATTTGAAAATTACCATTGAAACCACAACCCGTACCGACACTTCAATAATAGGAGCAGAACCTCCACCAAAACCAAAGCCACCTGTTGCTAAACTTGCAATGGTGGGAGTATATGCCTCAGGCGAAAAAAAGCCACTTGAAACAATTACCGTTCGCGGTAAATTTGTAACCGAAGGTTTCCCTATGTTACCATTTGTGTTTTTTGAAGGAAATTCTGCTGAAATAACGGATCGTTATCATCAGATAACTTCTCCGGAAGGATTTTCACTCGACAAGCTAACTCCAAGCCCACTTATTCAGCATAAAGATATATTAAATATCATCGGTTCGCGAATGGTGCAATATTCAGGAACAAAAATTACGCTTCACGGTACTTCCGACCCTACAACTGAAAATTCCGATTGCGCTTTAGCAGAATCCAGAGCAAACAGAATCAAGCAATATTTAACGACTATTTGGGGAATTGAAGAAAAACGAATCAAAGTAACCCAGTCTTCCCGGAAATGCGCTCCCGAATCCCCTACTACTTCCCAGGCAGATGAAGGTTATGAAGAAAACCGAAGAGTAGAAATTGATTCGGACGACGATGAACTGCTTGCGCCTATGCTTCGCACCCGATATATCGAAATAACAGAAGTAACCCCACAAACAATTGAAACAGATGTATCAGGCAGTACAAAACAAAACATTACATCGTGGAAACTTACTGGAGAATACAATCGTAAGAAATTCTTTGGTGAATCCGGAACAGGAGCAGCTCACAACCAGACTCATAATTTTACGGATGAAGAGTCGAGAGCAATGCAAAACGGCGAGCAAGGTGCACTTGAAGTGAGCTATTCGCTAACTGATTCAGAAGGACTTTCCGATGAGCAGACGATTGATATTCCTGTAACAAGAGATACGATTCGCCAAGCTGTTGAACGACTTTCGCTAATGCACTTCGAGGTTTTGAAAGATAAACTTAACAGGAGTGCAAAAGCTGCAATCAAGAAATTTGTTAAGGATTTAGATGACGAGGCAACTATAAGTGTTGTGGGCTATTCTGATAATCTAGGCGAACAGGATTTGAACAACCGCTTGGCAACAGGACGCGCCAATGCAGTTGCAGAGTATATTAAAAATATCAAGCCTTCAGCAACTATTATTCGTAACGAAGGTGTAGGTTCTACACGTTTCCCTCCCGGAATCAGTTCGCACTCATTACCGGAAAGCAGATTTTTAAGTAGAACTGTACAGATAGAAATTTTAAGAAATTGGCAGGATGAACACTAATTTTCATTATTGAACCTATGGAATTATCACTGGAAAATCGAGTTGACTTAAGCCGGCTTCAATCTGCTGTGGAAGCAATACGCACCGAAATACGTAAAATAGTTGTGGGACAGCACTCCATGATTGATTTACTTATTGCAGCCGTACTTTCTGATGGTCACGTTCTTATCGAAGGTGTACCGGGTATTGCCAAAACTTTAACAGCAAAATTATTAGCGCGGACAATTGATATAGGTTTTCAGCGCATTCAATTCACTCCTGACTTAATGCCTTCCGATGTGTTGGGAACGTCGGTTTTTAATCCGAAAACTATTGAATTTGATTTTCGGAAAGGACCTATTTTCTCACAATTGATATTGATTGACGAAATTAACCGTGCACCTGCAAAAACGCAATCCGCACTGTTCGAGGTAATGGAAGAACGTCAGGTAACAATCGACGGAACAACCCATATTATGGAAAAACCGTTCCTGATAGTAGCCACACAGAACCCCATCGACCAAGAAGGAACATACCGCCTTCCTGAAGCGCAATTAGACAGGTTTTTATTTAAAATTGAAGTGGAATACCCTACTACTGACGAAGAAGTGCTGATTCTGTCGGAGTTTCATGGCAGAAACAATATTAATAATCTTCAAGAAGTTAATCCTGTGCTCTCGGGCGGGGATATTGCAGAGTTTCAAGCAGCAGTACGGGAGATTAGAATCGAGGATAAATTACTTTCCTTTATTGCGCAAATCGTTGGCAAAACGCGGTCACATAAAGGTCTCTACTTGGGAGCTTCCCCTCGGGCTTCAATCGGAATAATGACAGCTGCTAAAGCATTCGCTGCGATGAACGGCAGGGATTTCGTAACACCTGAAGATATTAAGGATGTTGCCCCGCATATTCTCCGCCATAGAATACTGCTCACCCCTGAAAAAGAAATGGAAGGTACATCTCCTACCGATATTGTGCGTCAGATTGTTGAGAAGATTGAAGTTCCACGGTGATGATTTAATTCTGTAATGTAGATTTTGTATTTGTTTTTATTATTAACATTCAACAAAGTACCGCAACATAGTACAACGAATTGTTTTTCAATAATAAACCTATTTGTTCCTCCTGCACTCTTACAACGAACTGAACAATTTTTTTCAAATTGAATGCTCAAGGTTCTTAATTTTTCCATAAAAAACTGGTAATTACACAGAAATTCCAACTAAATTATTGTATATTTGTTAGTAGTTCAGATGCTGAACTATTTATGTAGATTTTTCATCCAGATAAAGCCCTTTACAACTTATAAACAGGTATCTTATGTCTAAAAAATATTTTCTCATTATTCCTTTACTATTTCTAATATTTAGCGTTACAGGAATATATGCACAGGAACTGCAACCAACTGTTTCGGTGAATATGGATATGCTGCCGGCTGAACAACGGATTGATATTCAAACGATGCAGCAGGACGTAATGAGATATTTGTCCAATCAACGGTACACCGGAAAAGACTGGCAGGGTCCGCGTATTCAGGTTGATGTTTCCATTACATTAACAGGAATGAGCGGCAGACGGTACTCTGCTATACTTACCGTTATGTCCAGAAGATTGCTCGATGGTCCTGAGCGCGGGAAGTCGATATTATTTAGAACTTTAGACAAGCAATGGCAGTTTTCCTATGCGCCTAATTCGTCAATTTCTTTTCAGTCGTTACGATTTGATGAATTTTCGACATTGCTGGATTTCTACATGGCAATTGTAATCGGGATGGATATGGATACCTACGGTGAATTGGACGGAACTCAAATGTTCTCGCTTGCTAAAGATTTATGCCGTCTTGGTGCATCGAACGGAGCAGCAGGTTATCAAAATGTTGCTGAGCCCGGAGAACCGTCGAGAATAGCCCTTGCAACCGAGCTAACCGATTTGCGGTACGAGGAATTTCGCAAACTTATATTTGCTTATCATGTGGACGGAATGGATTCACTTGCAGTAAATCGCAAGAACGGCTTGATGCAGGTTGAAAATGTAATCAAGCAAATGGCAGAATTCAAAAGGAAAAAAGTAACAAGCAGAAGTATTCTTATGCAAGGGTATTTTGATGCTAAAGCCCAAGAACTTGCAGATTTATTTCGTGGGTATGAAAAGGACGAAGTATTCAAAAACCTTATGTTTTTGGATGTAAGTAATACAACATTGTATGAGCAATCGAGGGATGGGAAATAGAAGGAAGCCTTTAGCTTTTAGCTGTAGGCTTATAGCTTGTTTTGCCCTGTTTGATTTTTAGGAATCAGGCAGGGTTTTTTATTGCTATTTCGCGTCGGGTTTTGGCGGTGCAGGGGGCAGGTATCCGTCCCCTTTTATTATTCTGTTAAAATTTTCTTGTCTGGTGATTTCGGGTAGAATACTATCCAAATGATTTACAAGGAATTGTAAACGTGCATTTTCTGAACGCATTTCGAGAAGTTCCTGTTTCTGAAGCAAGGATAGCCCGGACTTCTGAGCCATAAAAAAAGACGGAAACTCCATTGAAAGTGACTGCGGGTTGGTAAGCTGGTCAATTTTTTCGGGATATACTGCATCAATAATCTGACTGTATTTTTTCTTGCATTCAAGAAAAACCTCGGTGTTCATCTCCTCTAATATATCTTCAAAGTATTCAACAGAACCTACAAAATAGGATGCACTGCTCTCACTCAAATTATGAAGATGGTAGCGTTTTTGTCCTTGGGTAATAACATCAAATCTTCCGTCTGGATACCTTTGTGATACACGGACAACTTTCGCTGCGCATCCAACTTCAAAGAGCTTTGAGGATTCTACCAGATTAATCCCAAAGCTCGTATCCTTATCTATCACACTATTCATAAGGCTGCGATAACGAGGCTCGAAAATATGTAATGGAAGTAGTGATCCGGGGAAAAGCACTAATCCAAGCGGAAAAAGACCAATGGTATTCACAGTAGAATCCGTCCTATTTTTTTTACAATTCTGTTATAAGCATCAAAGGCAACATAACATTTTTTAACCACAAAAAAAGCAATGGAACACAAATAGTACGTGTGCTTAGTTCATATTTCTCCTTAATTATTCATAATTCGTTTGAGAACACTACGGAGATGAATACGTTGAATTATTCAAATAGGTTTCATCGGTCAGTGTTTTTAGAAAGGCAACGATGTCTGCAATATCTTGCTGACTTAACTTCAACCCGTCCGGTTCAACATTGAAATGCAATGCCGGGTCAACAGTCGGGGATTTTTTTACACCGTGATTGTAATGCTCAATTACTTCTTCAAGGGTAGCGAACCGACCGTCGTGCATATAAGGGGCTGTTACAGCCACATTGCGTAGGGAAGGTACTTTAAACGTTCCCTTATCCCGTGGATTGCTAGTAACATTGAATCTGCCCATATCGGTAATATTCGATTCTTCATCCAAGCCGTTATTACTAAACTTATCATTTGTAAAATTAAACCCACCATGACAGTGAAAGCACTCCGCCCCCCTCACATCATTTTCAGTTGTATAAAGTTTCCTGCCTCTTTCTTCTGACTCAGTATAAGTTGCCTGATTTCGTGATACCTTGTCAAATTTAGAATTAGCAGAAACTATAGTAAACATAAACTGTTCCAATGCCAGCGAGATTCTATATGCAGATACTGAATCTGTTCCAAATGCACGAATAAATTGGTCTTTATAGGCTAACGACGAAGAGACTTTCTTAACCACATTGTCGAGAGTTTCGTTCATTTCCAGCGGGTCTTGTATTGGTTTCAACGACTGCTCCCTGAGAGTTGCTGCACGTCCATCCCAAAAGAATCCACCTTTATGCCATGCAAGATTAAATATAGGCATCGCCTGGCGTTTGCCGGGTAAATTCTCTACACCAATACTAAATTTACGAATATCCGAGAAACCATCTTTTTGCTGGTGACATGATGCACAGGCTTGTGTTCCGTCCTTGGACAACTGTTTATCGTAGAACAACATTCTGCCCAGTTTAACAGTTTGAACAGTAAGTTTATTATCGTTTGGCGGTTGAGGAGGTAATCCTTGCAAATCCAAGAGGTAGGGAGTTGTATCCAATACAACTGTGTTTTTGGGTTCAGAGGTAGATGTATCTGCGCACGATAGTAGAATCACTACACATAGAGAACATACAATAATATATAATTTCCGAGATAAATTCGTAATTCTCATGGTTTGAATTTCTTATTATTGATAAACGATTCATCTGTTAATGACTTGAGGAAGGCAACAAGTTCCTGTTTTTCCAATACCGTAAGATTGAGCGGTTTGATGAAAGGACTTTTATGAGTATGCAGCTTACCACCACTGTTATAATGCTCTATAACACCTTCTAACGAAGGAATAGAACCATCGTGCATGTATGGAGAGGTTACTCCTGCATTACGAAGTGAAGGCACTTTGAAAAGTGCACTGTCTTCCGGTTTGTATGTTAACCTGTATCGTCCGGGGTCTTTGTAATATTGATACAAGCCGTTGTTTTCGAATGCGTAATTGGTAAAGTTAAACCCTCCATGGCAATGTGTACACCCAGCCCGTTCACTAAAAAACAGGTTTTTTCCGGCAATTTCTTCGGAAGTAAGTGCTGATTGATTTCCTTGATATGTATATTGATCGTATCTGGAATTTCCACTGAGAAGAGTTCTTTCGAAACAAGCGATTGCGCGAGCAACTACATAATAATCGGGAGTTCTGTTGTAAGCTGCCATACTTTGAATAATGTAAGTGCTGTCTTTATTCATTCTGGCTACCACTTCAAGTGCATTAAAATCGAACTCATTATGTTCCGATATTGGAACTTCCACTTGCATTTCGAGTGTTGGAACTCCGCCTTCGCGTAAATAATACGGATGGTAGGCTACGTTTGCAAGTGAAGGTGCATTGCGAGTCCCTGCCTGGTTACGCACTCCAAAGCTTGTTGGTTTGTCATCGGCGAATGCTAATTCCTGCCTATGACAAGATGCGCATGAAAGGGTTTTATCTACCGAGAGTATTGAATCAAAGAATAGACGTTTGCCTAATGCTACCCTGCTTGGAGTAATTTCGTTTCCACTCGGAAATATAGGCTCAGGGAATCCAACAGGAACTTTCAGCAACGGTTCTTCTTCGATTACCGGTTTACTCGTTTCGGAGCAACCGATAAAAAACAGTATAGTAAAAAGAAGAACTAAGGATAATTTCATAGCACTGAAAACATTAGCGAACTACGCTTATAGTATTTCGAGCAATTACTTTCCCGTTTTTTATCATCCGTACGCCATATACGCCCGATGGTAAATGTATAGGGAGAGAAAAATTGCCACCACTAACCCTACTGTTCATCACTTCTGCACCAATAGTATTTGTAACAGAAATTTGAGCATCTATATTTTCGTCTGATGTAATGATTAATTGGTCACCAGCAAGGTTTGGATACATTGATACTGAATTTTGCAGTGTTTGCTCTTGAACTGCATTTACTGCGGTAGCTGTAAATACTTTATTGCCGATATTATACATCATTTCAGCGGGTACACCATTGGACCCGTGTTCTATCAGCCCTGTCGATACGTCAATATCCGTAAGTAAGTTTTTGTACTCAGCATCAAGTGTAACAGATATAGTATTGTCATCGGTAAATTGACCTTTTACATTTACTTTTACAACTGTATAGAGGTTATCACCAAGTGAATGAATCTGGAACTCATTTGTTGCTGATGCAGCGTTACTTCCTGCCAATCCTTCCAAAGCAACAAAACGATACCCGGCGTTCCACCCCCAGTGCATCGTTGGATTTTGAAGTGATAGCGGGTTGTAAGACGGGTAAAAGCTTGGATCCAAATGATTTGTAACTGAGTCGATACCTACCGCAAATTCGATTGCTTCTATTGAATTGACATCAAGTTTGCCTAAACTGAATTTACTGTTATCTTCGGTGGTAATACCCGTAGTTGCTACATTAACAAGATGATATACATCTTTTACTTCCAATACTTTTCCTCCGTCGTGAGTGATTTTGAAATTGGAGATGTAATACCGAAGCAGCTTATAGGAAAAGACCGATTTACCGTCAATTGAAGTATGTATCTCACCTGCTTTGAACGCTTTGCCATCCAGAATGTGGTTAAATTTCAGGGTAACATTATTTTCAGCATGGACAGTAAGAGCACAGAACAACAGAATTACAGCGAATAAATTTTTCATAAGTTATTGAAATTTGATTAGGGAATGTTATCTACACCAGTAACAGTTATAACGTTCAATTTGTTGCAAAATTGCGGAATTGGGGGGTTGTGTGCAAGTTTTTATTGGTGCTGATGAAGCAGGATTGATAAACAATCCTCATACACGTTTGTAAAATGTGCTTTGCTCTTTGGTTTGGTGTGGGGATATGAGTAGTTTTGTGGTACAAAACTGTAAAGAAAAGAAACATTCGTAAATAGACTGTTATAACAATACATGATACAATCAGTTCACATAGAAAATTTTAAGTCGGTAGTTGACCTTACACTTGATTTAGGGACATTCAATGTTCTAATAGGTGAAAACGGGTGCGGGAAATCGAATATACTTGAGGCGATTGCGTTTGGTGCGGCTGCGTGTGCGGATAAGTTGGATCGGGAGTTTATGGGGAGTAGAGGGATACGGCTTACTAATCCTGAGTTTATGTTTTCAGCATTTAAAGATATTACCCCCTCATCTTCAATAATTGTTAGCTTTAAAATTAATGAGAGGGAATATATTTTTGATCTAATTAATGAATCAAATACTTCTAAAAAATGGATTAAAAAAGTTGTCATATCATTAGCTGAACAATTACTTCCTCACCGTTCTATTACTTTGAATGAAACAGAAATCAATTTTCTTATTGAAATATTAGAAAAATCTACTTTAAATAAGAATCAATCAACTTTTCCAGCACCTCCTACTCCACCCCAAGAACCTATTTACAATGAGAGCAGTACAATTGCACAATTGTTGCGTTCAATACAAGACCAAAAGTCATCTCAAGATGATATTTCCAGCTATTTTGTTTATACTCCAGAAGAACACAGTTTACGAAGAACCGAAGATACGATGCAAATCTATCCACTTGGTATAAATGGAGAGGGACTTTTTCAATATTTGAAAGAAGTTTCTCAATATAAACAAGATAATACGATTTTTGAAGAAATTAAAATAATTTTATCTCTTCTTGATTGGTTTGAAGATTTTAGTATTCCTGAAGATTTAATGAATAATGAATATGGATTAAGAATTAAGGATAAATATCTTAATGAGGATTTACATCATTTCGGTATCAATAGCACTAATGAAGGATTTCTATTTATTCTGTTTTATGCTACCCTTTTCATCTCCGACCAAACCCCAACTTTCTTTGCAATAGATAACATTGAAGCATCATTCAACCCCAAACTCTGTACGAAATTAATAAAGAGCTTGGTTCAACTCGCAAAAAAGCATAACAAGCAAGTTATAGTAACTACTCACAACCCTGCCGTGCTTGATGGTTTGGATTTAGAGGATGAAAGCCAACGGTTGTTTGTTGTTAGGCGAAATCGTGAAGGTCATACACGAGCAGAACGTATTGAACATAAAGCAGAGAGGACAATGCCATTATCGGAAATATGGACAAGTGGTTTTATCGGTGGTTTACCAAATAATTTCTAACGGCTCTTCCTATTAAATTAATATGAAATTTGCACTTATAGCAGAAGGTGTTTCAGAGATTAATATCATTGATCACATTATTTACTATTATTTCAAGGATAACGATCCAAAGGTAAATCCCCTTCAACCACCTAAAACATCCAATAACAAGCAAGATGGAAGTGGTGGTTTTCAAGAAGTTTTGAAGTATTGTAAGGAAACAGAAAAAATCAAGACAGCTTTTATTGAGAACAATTACTTGATAATACAAATTGATACAGATAAAGCTCAAGAAGCTCCACTTAGTGTTAGCCTTTTGGATTCAAATAGTGTAAAAAAGACATCTGAGCAATTATATATTGATGTTCTTGAGAATCTAAGAAGGATTCTAAAAGAGGAAATTATTAATGAATATAGGGAGAGAATTATCTTTGCTATTTGTATCGACACAATTGAGTGTTGGTTACTTCCAATGTATAGCAGAAACAATAAAAAACCTCATGAAACAAATTGCCTGAAAAAACTTAATAAAGAACTTGCTAGCAAAGACATACATGTTATCACTGGAGATAAAAATAGTTCTAACAGCCAGAGAACTTATGGAATAATTTTGAGTAGTTTGAAGAAAAAAAATGAAATTGAAAAATGGTCAAAATATAACATAGGCTTCCAAAAATTCATCGAATCATTGCCTAAAATTGAAACAGAAGAAGAAACTATAAACACACCCACATGAAATCTAACCTACATTATCTTCTAATTCTCTCGCTGATTCTATTCAAGCCATTACTCTCTACTGCCACGATTATCAACGCAAACCCAGACAACTACACAACCTTCATCCAATCGCTCACCCCCGGTGACACCCTCTATCTTGCGCCCGGCACATACACCAAAAACCTTACTCTCAACAGTTTACATGGTACTGTATCCGAGCCGATAGTAATAATGGGCAATGGTAACAGTACCATCTTCCACGGGCAGTCGTGTTGCAATACGGTCAGTATCACTCAATGCTCATATCTTACTATCAAGAATCTACAGCTTGACGGATTGAATCAGGAAGTAGATGCTGTAAAAGCCGAAGGTACTGCCAATAATCAGGCACACCACATTACGATTGAATACCTCACGATTGTTAATTATGGTGCGTCCCAGCAAAACGTTGGGATTAGTACTAAATGTCCTGCCTGGGATTGGATAATCCGCAAGAACAGAATCATCGGTGCAGGCACTGGAATGTATCTTGGCAATTCAGACGGTACAAAACCATTCGTGAATGGAATAATCGAATACAATTTTATAGCAAATACAATTGGGTATAATATCGAAATCAAGCACCAAATAAACGGACAGCGCGAACTGTTGCCCGAAACTTCAATCAACGCGAAAACAATTATCAGGCATAATGTTTTTACCAAGAACGAAACCTCGTCAACAGGAGATAATGCAAGACCTAATTTGCTGGTTGGAGGGTTTCCGACAGCAGGTTGGGGCTCATCAGATTATTATGAAATTTATGGTAACTTTTTCTATAATAATCCTGTGGAGGCACTGTTTCAAGGAACGGGGGGTATTATGCTGTATGAAAATATTTTTGTGAATCATTTTGATCCATCCGGATTCCCTGCTGTTAATATTACCACACATAATGGTGTTAATCCTCAAGATATTAGAGTTATTCATAACACAGTTTGGGTTGCAAATTCTTCGGGTGGTATTCGATTATATAAACCAAACCTCAAATATAGCCAGTATTGCTATGGTAATGCTGTGTTCTCGGCTTCTCCGATTACTAATTTCGTCGAAAACTTGCATAACATCACGAATAGTTATTCTAATGTAAATGGTTATGTAGTATCAGCAACAACAGATATTTCAACTCTTAATCTCTATCCACTAAAAGGTAAATTAGAAGGTGCAACCACACCTAACGAAGTATTAGAGTACAATACTTCGGGGCATACTGATTTTAACGGGGATACCTATGATTGGACTTACAGAGGAGCTTATTCAGGATGTTGTGTTAACCCCGGTTGGAAATTACAGTTGGATACAATGACTACCAAGCAAGTAGCTACATCTGTTACTGAACAACATAGTTCTGATGACATTTCCATTTTTCCTAATCCTGTGACTACATTTTTGAATGTTACAGGAGACTTTTCTCCACAAACTTCGATGAATATCTACAGTTTAACAGGTGAGATTATATATTCAAATAATAGATGTGCTGCACACGAAATAATAGATTTCTCTTGCGAACCTAAGGGGATGTATTACATACTCATACAAAACGACGAGAGGTGTGTTTTGCAGAAGATTATAAAGTGATCATCAGCCTTGAATCTGGTTTGCAATGATTCGATAGGTTTCCTACTTAGATCCCGTCAGGTGCTTCTCTACACTAACTTATCTGTCTAATAACTTGAAACGATGTAAATTTACAACGTTTACCCAATATAGGTATATTGTCAAATTGAGTTTTTGAGTGAATAAGGCTTACTTTCTTGGTTTGGTGTGGGGATATGAGTAGTTTTGTCTTGATAAACTATGTTACTGTGTTCATAATCAATATTGAAGTGGAAAAGTTATTCCTACAGATTTGTTTACTGTTTTGCTTACTTTGTAGCCATACTGCATCCGCTTTGCAATCAAAAACAACTGACAGTATTTCCTATCAATTACGTGCGAAATTCAAGCCTTATCTACAAGGTGATTGGGTAAGTTCCGAATATATTGAAGATATAAAAAAGAATAAATCTCCTTATAAATCATATAAGAATTCAGGATTAGTTGAACTACAAATAAATATTAAGAATAGTTCAAAAAGAAGTGTAGAAGTACTTGCATTAACACTTCACGAAGGTGGTAATGATTTTTCGATTTTCTTCAGACAAGGATTAACTGATTCGACTTTACCTACTAATAGAGATGATTTTATGAAAAAATCTCACTCTTATGAAATAGGGTATTCAATATCTAATAAGGATACATTTCTGATTCTTTATTGTTATTCTAAGGGTAAAAAGCTTCTAGAACAAACAAGATATGAAAGATGTATTCCATATAAAGATGGTGGTGTCCCCTCAATGGTAAATAAGCTGATGTTCGCCGGTAAATATACAATTACAGATGATAAAGGGAGAAAATTTATAGCCTTGTTTACTGATGATAGCAAACTAAAAGGATTCCCTAATTACAAAACATATGAAGTAATATCCGATTACGCTACAGATCGAAGTAATTTCGACGAAATTTGCTTTGATATTCAGACCAAGAATCAAAAATGCTACGCATACAAAATAAAAGAAGATGCAATCTATTTATATGAAATTTTAGAAGATAGTGATGACTACAAGTTCCACATTGGTAAGAAAAAATATAAATT
>CALMMI010000596.1 GCA_937868245.1 uncultured Ignavibacteria bacterium
AAGCATGTAAAAGCCACCACCCCGTCTATAGGATTTTAAAATGTAACTGCCCTGTTTGTTAAAAGAAGTGAACGGATTCTCTTCCCAACACCATTACCCACACAAAAAAAGGCAGGAAAAGAATATCTTTCCCTGCCTACACTATTTACATTTCCACACTAACCGTCATTCAATCACCAATTTACCACTGCTTACCGATTCACCCTTAGCATTTTGGAATAGATACAAATACATTCCCTTTGAAAACTTGGAAGTGGAAAACTGCATCGTTGGAGCGTTAATATTTTCGTTAATTATAGTATTACCCAGAATATCAATTAATGCGAATTTCCGTACATCAACACTGTTATTAACTACGGTAAATGAATGTGCAGCTGGGTTCGGATATACTGCAGATTGTACAGCATCAGTTGACTGTTCGTCAATCCCGACAGTAGATACCACCGAATATGTTGCGCTTTTGATTTGTCCGCTACCGTTCATTTCGAGCGATGCAACAGGAAAATGGTTCTTTACCCACCATTCATACGTGGTGGTGACCGTGGTAGTAGGAGGCAACCCGGCATACATCCAATTTCCGGCTAACATATAGAACATACTGTCAACTTTCGTTTGCGTTGTTTTAACACGGAGCGCATTATACGTTCCAACGGGAGTTGTTACATTGCCCCATCCGTCAACCAAACTCGAATAGGAAATTGTAGAAACAATTTTACCGGAATCAGGCGGCGGCGGCGTAAGCCCAAAAACCATTGTTTGTTTAGTTGTACCCGAAAGCGACGTGTTAAACGTTGCAGGAAATGTCAGTTTGGTAAACGGAGGAGTATAGGGTGCAATCGTAATATCGGGAGGCATGAACACACCACACATTCCAAGCACAGCAAGCGAGGATGATGTGATGGAAATATACTGATAACCGTCAAAATTCGGGTACACTACCGCGTATGTAGCACCAGGAAAACTGCTGAAACATCCTACACCTGCAGGATTTATGAACCGCATAGTGTCCTGTACATCCTTACCGATTGCAGATAAATTCCAAGTTTGATCCGCCCCGGGATTTCCCGCCGACAGTCCGGTTAAATTGGTAGTATCTTGAATTTGGACAACATTTACCCCATACCAATTTGAAAAATCATCCGCTGTAATCGTAATTTGAGCTGCTGCTGGCAACACCAGACATAGCATAACGCAACTGAATAGTAGTAAAGTTTTCATTGTTATCCCCTTAAATTTTCCTACTCGTTTGGCTTTTCGGATACCGCCTCGTTTTTAACTGTGGTAACAGATCTCCACACAAAAAAATATCGTTATCAGGCTTCCAATAGAGATTCACTATCAATAAACGAAGAAACACGTAAACGCAACTCTCATATCTTTACACATCCAAAATTAAGCGATAGAATATGCAATAACTATGACTTTTGTCATGAACTAAAAAAATAGTAAGAGGGTATTGTAAGGATTGCATGTACACAACAATTGTCGATTTTTTTGGTTCCCTGCGCCTGATTTCCAAGCGTGCGCTTGCGGTCACCCATTGCCGTCCGTGCAGCGGTTTCAGGGGGGGGTGATTTGATTTTGGCTCAGGTGGATTTTCAGCTCCATAGGAGCTGTATAGCAATAGAAAACACTCTCACTCAGATTCTTCAAGCTCCATTAGGAGCGGCATAGTAATAGAAAAAAGCATGTATTAAATCCCGTAGGTATTCCATATCGGTAGAACATTGAAGCAATTTATACAGAAATCCCATAGGGATGCCATATCGATAGAGCAAGAAAGTGAGTTATATAGAGAATCCCGTAGGGATGACATATTGGTAGAACTTAGAAGCGAGTTATATAGAGAATCCCGTAGGGATGCAATATCGGTACTCTCTTTGTATCAAACGATATGCCGTTTCCATCGAACTTTAGCAATGTAAAATAATACAAAAGAATATATCACTCCTACCTGAGTTTTTATCGATTTGGTGGATATTGCTATTGTTATTAAGTCCCAACGGGGTATTGGAATAGGGTGGTATATGGGGAGTATTCAGCTCCGTTATGAGAGGCATAGTTTAGTTCGTGATTAATTCTGATTTCCACTCGATTCTGATACATTAAAAACATTTAAAATCTGAGGTACAATAACATAACAATATGTAACAAAAAAAATGAAT
>CALMMI010000597.1 GCA_937868245.1 uncultured Ignavibacteria bacterium
CCCAACTTGGTTCATGGGCTGAATTACGACATGATAATCTTCTTTATGCAAAGCAATCGTACACTGGAGGTCTTGGGTGTTTTTATCCAAAAGGCTTTGTTGAACCTGTACCTGCTTTGTATTCCACTATTTCAGTTTTCAGTGAGAGATTAAAAGCAGCATTAACAGGATTAACAGTAGATACTCAATTTTTATCGAAGTATTCTATTGGTGCGCTCGATACAATGAGGGCTAATCTCGATTTTATTTCAAGTACATGTAAACTTCTTTCCAGCATGGCTGAAAAAGAATTAAAAGGAGAAGCATTCAACTCTCAAGAGCAACTCCTGATTAAAAATTGGATAGAAGTGAAGGAAGAGAGCGGATGTGTTGTTACAATTAGTTATAATGGAGTTTACCCACGTTTGTTATATGGGGTTTATAGTGAAGATATGGATGTACCAAATTATGTTGTAGCCGATGTCCATACACAACCAACTGACTTGGCTGGGAATATAGTAGGGAAAGTACTCCATGTAGGAACAGGGAAGGTTAATATGGCTCTTATTGTTGCTCAAGACCCTGCTGATGGATGCTCAACTGCATACATAGGTCCGGTGGGTAGCTATTTTGAAGAGATTACCGATAATTTTGAGCGGCTTTCTGATGAGGAGTGGAGAAAAATAGATGCGAGTAAATTACATCGTCCTGCACTTGTAAATAGCTATCTGGCTAATAATCTTGGTGAATCAACAGGAAAGCCTGAAACACTGTTTCTGGGTGGTGTTGTAGCAAAGCCAATTATCCCGTCTAACACGATAAATGGAACAGTTACTCCCAATCCAACATACAATTCAGCTGTTATAACGTTTGAGTTACCTGTTTCAGTAATCGGAAAGCAAATTGACATTAAGGTATATTCGGTTAATGGTGAATACGTGAAAGACCTGAAATATATGCCATCTACTGACAATGGAATGTTTACAGCCGTATGGGACGGCTTGAGCTCAGCCGGTGAAAAAGTAGCAGGTGGAGTATATTTTGTTCATATATCTGCTGCTGAATCTTCATCAATATTTCAATTTACTATCAATAGGTAAATTTAAAAAGTAATATATTTCAGATCTTGAAAAAAAAGTGAAGAAATTGAACAGTATATATTGAACACCAACATAATAAACCCACTAATAATAATCTTTCCCTTCAAAACCGCTCATGTGATGTAATAGTTACATTGAGCGGTTTTTTGTTACTAAATCATAACCAAAGCATAACGATAAGCCAATGTTGAAACAGCTAATTTGCAGGATATAGAATTAGAATCACTTCTGATTTTTGAAGGATTCTATCAATTTTTTGTTTCTGTTTTATCACTTTAGGGGTTGTTTTTATGCGCTTTCTTAGGACTAATTTAAAGTACTTATCTGCTTTTGCATTTGCAATGGCATTCTTGAGTTTCTCCACAGCAAATAGTCAGCAGTTTCCTCCGCAAGGACGAACATTGCAGTATTTAGGGAGATATTCCACAGGTCTCTATAATCAAGCTGCTGCTGAAATTGCATCGTATGATCCTGCTACTAAAACTACATATCTATCAAGTGCTGTAGCAGTGCGTTTTGATGCAGTAAGTTTGGCTGACCCTAAAAACCCTACACTTACATTTAGTGTAGATTTGAGTACATACGGAAGTGCAATAAACAGCGTAGCAGTTAAAAACGGCGTTGTTGCTGTAGCGATGGAAGCTCCTGTGCGTACAGATAACGGATCGGTTGTCCTATTTACTACAGCCGGACAGTTCATCAAGCAAGTACCCGTTGGTGCTCAGCCGGATATGTTAATGTTTACACCTGACGGAACAAAAATCCTGACTGCAAACGAGGGTGAACCAAATACAAATTACTCAATTGATCCCGAGGGTTCTGTATCAATTATAGATATATCTTCCGGAGCAGCAAATGCAACTGCAACCACAATAGGTTTTACTTCCTATAACACACGCCGCCAAGAGCTATTAGCAAAAGGGATAAGAGTGTTTGGTCCGAATGCCACTGTAGCACAAGACCTTGAGCCGGAATATATAGCTGTTTCCCCTGATGGAAATAAAGCAATGGTAACACTTCAAGAAGCAAACGGTTTTGCTGTAATTGACCTTGTAAATAAAACTCTTGTAGATATCTTACCACTAGGAACAAAAGACTGGGGACGCGGATTGCCACGCTTAGATAAATATACTATCAATAACCGTCCGTCAATTGGAACAACTGCTGCAGGTCAAAATATTTTACTCGGTGGTTTTTCAAGTTTGTATTATGAAGGAATGTCCTCAAACGGTAAAATGAAATTCATCACAAACCCGGATAGAGGTCCTAATGCAGACCCTTATAATGTTGGTGGAATATTAAAACGTCCTTTCGCATTGCCTGATTACCAACTTCGTCTAGTTCGATTGGAATTAGATACAGCTACAAAAGAAGTAGCAATTACACAGCAAATTCCTCTTTTCAGAGCTGACGGAACAACACCTATTTCAGGTCGTCCTAACTTACAGACAGCAACACAAGGGTTGGCATATTGCGATGAATTTGGTATAGATTTATACGGGAATCCAATTCCAAACGATGATTTTGGCGGTGACATTGAAGGTATTACCATTGCACCTGACGGAACATTTTATGTTATTGATGAATACCGTCCGGCTATCTATAATTTCAGCGCAACCGGCGTTTTGAAAAACAGATTTATTCCTATTGGAACTGCAGCATCAGTAGGTCGTCTTCCAGGAGAATTCGGTACGGAAGTACTGCCTGCTTTATATGGTCAGCGTAGAATTAACCGTGGATTCGAGGCAGTTGCATTAGAAGGTAACAAATTATATTGCTTTATTCAAAGCGGTTTGGACAATCCCGACTTGGCAAACGATAACACATCCAAAAACGCTAACTTCTGTAGAGTAGTAGAATTTGACATCTCTACAAATACAGTAACAGGCGAGTTTATTTATCCAATGTTTGAGCGTGCTGCATCAGCTGATAAAATCGGTGATGCTTGTTCAATGGGTAATGGACGTTTTATGGTTATTGAACGTGATGACGCAACTGGACCAAGCGCACGTAAGTATATATTCGAAATGAATTTATATGGAGCTACAAATACGTTTACAAATCCTCCGAATATCCCTGGCGGAAAAACAATTGAAAATTCTACATACGATGAATTGATTGCTGCCGGTGTGCGTCCTGTGTTCAAACGCAAAGCGGTTCATTTGCCTTCAATCGGGTATGACCAATCAGATAAAGTAGAAGGTCTAGCAAAAATTGATTCCAATACATTTGCAGTTATTAATGATAATGACTTTGGCGTAGGAGGAAGCGTATTACTTGCTGTTCCTGATGGAACGATTACCGTTAAGCCTACACCGGAAGTACTTGGTATAATTCATTTCGACAGAAGCAATCAAATTGATATTAGCGACCGTGACGGGGCAGGAGCTACTACATCAATTAATTTCCGCAATTGGCAAAACCTGTATGGTATGTTTTTGCCAGATGCTATCGGCTCTTTCTCGGCAGACGGACTACCGTACTATATAACAGCTAATGAAGGTGACACACGCGATTATACAGGTTTTACAGAAGAACGCCGTATAAGTGATGCTGCAAGAGTTCCTTTAAATCCGTTGTTCTTCCCTAACGCGTCAACACTACGTCAGGACGCGAACATGGGACGCTTGAATGTAACATCGTTCAATAATGCAGGTGCATTAACTGCTTCTTCCTTTTCAACAGGTGATTTGAACGGAGATGGTATTTTTGAAATGCTCCATTCATTCGGCGGCAGATCATTCTCAATTTGGAATGCTGAAGGAAATCTAGTGTGGGATAGCGGTGATGAACTTGAAAAACGTACTGCTTTCCTATTTCCTAATAACTTTAATGCTTCCCATACTGCAAACACACGTGATGGAAGAAGCACCTCTAAAGGGCCTGAACCGGAAGCAATTGCAGTTGGAATCGTGAATGGACGTACACTTGCATTTATCGGGATGGAGAGAATAGGTGGTATTGCAATATGGGATGTTACTGTTCCGCAATCACCAACGTATGTAGATTACTTAAATACACGTGCTTTTAATGCAACATTCAACTATCCTACAGAAGGCGACTTAGGTCCTGAAAACATAACATTTATTTCTGGAACGGACAGCCCCAACGGTGTTCCACTGTTGT
>CALMMI010000598.1 GCA_937868245.1 uncultured Ignavibacteria bacterium
CATTCTTAAGTTATAAGAAGAAGACTGTACATCAGATTCATAACCTACCGCCTACATAATTCCTTACATCCCTGCTAACGCATCATGAATAATCCCCATTCCCTCATGCAAATTCTCATCAGTAAGATTAAGTGCGGGGCGGAAACGAACAGAACGTTCACCACATCCAAGTATAATCAATCCTTTCTCAAAGCACTTAAACAGGAACGCCTTGCGGTAATCTACACTCGGAAGATCGAATGCAGCAAACAGACCGCGTCCACGTGCATTAGTTACAATATGCGGGAATTCAGCAGTAAGGTTGCTAAAGTGACCCTGAAGCATTGTCCCTGCCCGTTGAACATGCGCTAAGATGTTTTCTTCTTCAATAATTTCCAGATATTTTGTAGCCCGTACCATATCAACTAAATTACCACCCCATGTGGAGTTGATTCTGCTTGATGTGTGAAACACATTGTTTGGAATATCGTCAATTCTATCGGTAACAACAATTCCGCATACCTGCATTTTTTTACCAAAAGCCATGATGTCCGGAGTAACGCCAAGTTGCTGATGTACCCACATCGAGCCTGTTAATCCGACTCCTGTTTGTACTTCATCGAATATCAAAAGTGCTTCGTTCTCGTCGGCTAACCTACGAAGTTCGGCAAGGAATTCAGGGCGGAAATGATTGTCGCCTCCTTCACCTTGAATCGGCTCGATGATTATGGCGGCAATGTCATCACGGTTATCGGTGAATGCCTGTTTTATTTGGGCGATAGAAAGTCGCTCTTCAGCAATTACTTGAGCAAGGTTTTCTTCGTTCAAAGGGAATTTTACAGCCGGGTTATGAACTCTGGGCCATTTGAACTTAGGGTATAAATTTGTTTTAGTTGGGTCGGTGTTTGTGAGTGACATCGTATAGCCGCTTCTTCCGTGGAATGCACGGGTAAAATGTAAAATCTGATGACCACGCTCAGTAACATATCCCTTGGCAAAGTTTTTACGAACTTTCCAATCAAATGCAACTTTAAGCGCATTCTCAATAGCGAGTGCGCCGCCTTCTACAAAGAAACCATATTTAAATTCCGGCGGTACAGCAACAGTAAAGAATGTTTTTACGAACGTAGCCATTGCCTCGGAATAAATATCTGAATTCGATGGTTTGTTTACTGCGACTCGACCAAGATAGTCCAGAAAATCAGGTTGAATCATCGACGGATGATTCATTCCTACAGGAGTAGATGCGAAGCATGTAAAAAAATCAAGATACCGATTGCCTGTGCGTGCATCAATCAGGTTTGCAGCATTGCTTCTGTTTAAATCGAGTACATAATCAAATCCGTCCACAAGCATTCGAGTGTTGAGTTCTGAAAGTACATCTTGCGGGAGAACTGAGTAACGGGGTTTATACGATTGGGATGACATAGGGAAGTTCCTTTTAAAAGTTTGAATTTAGAATACTAAAAGAATCTGATTCTGCATAGTGTGTAAGGTAAGAAGGAAAATTCTGTCTTAACTGTGCAAGAACCGAGTCGGATTACAGTAGATAAATGAAAAAATCTGCAATAAATAGTTACGGGGAAACTATTGTGGGGACAGCAGAAGATAAGTGAAGACATGCCAGAAGTGCCTTCTTGAGTGCTAACCCGCTCAAAAACGATCCGCCACGGATAGTTCCATGCAGAGTAAGAGAAGGCGATGCAGTTAGGGTTTTATTTCTCATAACGCTACAAAATTACGAAAATTTACCGGATGTTTGCTCTATTCCTTTACTTTTTAAAAGCATTTAGATAGAGTGAAATTTTGAAGAAATATTTCAAAATAAAAGAAAATATTTGTTCAATTTCCTCCGATATGATAACTTGCAGTACTTAACCTCAACAATTTTGTTATAATTATTCCGGAGAACAGCATAATGGCTCCCAAAGATGCAAAAAGACATTCCTATAAACACGGTATGCAACATTACTTAGTGCTACTTGGTTTGTTGGTTTCAGTATCGTATGTATTCTATAGTTTTATAATTCCGAGAGCAGTAGAAGGTGCTGTTGTTGCGCTTTTTAAACCTGAAGGTGAAAAAGAAATCGGGCATTTTGATGGTGTTATTGCAATGCCTGGTCAAGAAGCAGGAAAATTTCAAAAAGGCGGAGCTTTAAAAGGTGTTATCAATACTGAATACATTTTCGACTTTACCAATAATCCCCGCACTGAAACAAAAGACGGCTATTCCAAAAAAGGTGATGAGTGGATTGTGAAAGCACCTAAATTAGGTGAAGAAGCAATTGTTCTTCAACCTGTTTTAGGGTTCTCGATTCTTGCATTCGTTTTCGGAGGTGGTATTTCGATGTTGCTTACATTGATTTTCCCTTCTGCAATCGGATTTATGGCGTTCAAAGTTGACCGTGAAATTGTACATACAAAATCAAAAATTCGTCTTCAAACCGGTTTCAACAACGAGATTATCGAAGTTCTTACCAACAACGAAAATCAACTTGAAGGTATGGATCGTGATCATGTTGCCAAAGTATTCAGATACGTTTGGGACAGAACTGAACCTGAAGAAGATGTGACCGGTAAACAAGGTATCAAATTTACCAATATGTTCGATGAAAATACTGATATTGTAGAATTCCGTAACGAAGTATTGTATCTTAGAATTAAAGAGTTTTTCTCTGATTTTGTGATGAAAGAAATCATTGATACAAAAGAAGCACAGTCCTACAGCCGTAACCGTCTGAAATTCTTGAGAGGTTTACGTCTTTATATGTCACATCACTTCACAGAAAAATACTCGAACAACGTTACAGGTCTTGCATATTTCGGTGCTGCTATTCTTATCATCATCATCGGTGTCCGTGGATTGAAATTCATTCCTCCTACACGTCCATCGTTGATTTTAGGTGCGATTTTCCTTGAAGGTTCCATGCTTGGTCTCCTTGCGTTCACTCTTATCTACACAGAAGAAGAAGAGCGTATGGACAGAATGCTCAAGAAAATGGAAGATGCAAGCCGCAATCAATTAGACACACTTGAAGATGTATCTAAAGATATGCACAAAATGTCGGTTGCACTTGTAGAAGGTAATTCAGATTTAATCAAAACTAAAGTTAGCCAAGCGGTTACTGAGTTCTTGTCGAATCCGAATAACTTAAAAGGCGAGATTGCAAACGAACTTGGTAGAATCGTTATGGCAGCTTTGAATAAAGGTATGGGTACAGGTTCTAAGTAAGATTCAGGTTCAATGAACCTATTAAATTAAAAGTGAGGATGTTGCTCTAGTGATGAGTACATCCTCACTTTTTTTTATGTACTTTATATGATGTACAACAGTATTATATTGAGCCTAATACTAATGTACAATTTAGAGTTATTGGGTCAAGGCAGGTGTTTACCGTCGAGCAGTGAGTAGCTTTAAATCATTTTTAGGTCAGGTCGATTGCTACAACTGACCTTCCTTTTAAGAGGTGTTACAGAAAGCCAGTTGTAGCACCTGCCTTGACTGATTGGAGATTTACACCCAATATTGCAAATATTTATAAGGCTTTCTATAAATTCACGGCAATCACATCGGTTTATAGCCATCTTACTGCCAACCACATGTTCTGAATAACGGTTGTAGCAACAACTGTCGTGATTCTAAAATCTATTTACTGCTTTTCTTCACTTGAAAATAAACGAAAAGAGGCGCACTTTGCAGTGCGCCTCTTTCTTGGAATCTGTTCTACAGAAAATATACTAACACTTTAGGAATTAGCTATATTGTACGCTTATATCAGTCCTTAATCTCACCCACAAAAGTCTTCTGGAACTCTTCCCATTTCATTGCAGTTTGGGTGTTCTCACCAAAAAATTTAAGGATTTTTTCGAGCATTATTGGTTTCAAGAATCCGGGGACAGGTGATAGCACTTCTAACTTCTCATTTAAGTACACAGTTGTCGGGTACGACATCTGCCCGTTAAGCAAAGATACAGCCAATTCATTTGCCTTATATTCGGGTACATAAGCAAACGAATTTCCATTGAAACGAAGTGTGTCTTTTGTTTCTGCATTGAATTTTACCGCATAATACTTCTGATTGATGTACTTTACAATTACAGGATTCGTAAAAGTACTTGCATCCATTTTCTTACACCATCCACACCAATCGGTATAGACATCTACAATTATCTTTCGCGGTTCTTTTTTGCAGAGCTGTTCGGCTTCCTGGATGGTTATCCATTTTATTTTTTCAGGTTCAGCTGCGCGGAGAATAGTAGTGCTTGTAAATAATACAAGAGCGATTGCAAACAGTATTCGGTTCATAAATGTGGCTATGATGTAAAAGTAATAGTATAGTTGAAGTCAGCATGTAAGGTCGTAACAAGTCCGAAAATATTTTCTAACGTTATAGAAAATAAATTATATCCGGAGTATATGTGTACAGCATATTTAGCATTTAGAATACACTAAAACAAGGGGACATGCCCCTTGTTCTGTGAGTTCAAATATAGATCCCAATATTCATAAAATTTACTCATCCTTCTTTTTCCAACCGAAAAACAACGCAGCAGCACCGGCAAGAATTGTTACGATATTCGCACCCAAACTCATTTTCTTACCAAGTTCAAACTTTTCGGATACGAACTTAAATTCAACAGTATGTTTACCGGGTGGAACCATTACCGAACGGAATGCATAATTTGTTTTGAATATCGGTGTTTCGGCACCATCAATATATGCTTTCCAGCAGACAGGATAGTGCACTTCACTAACGAACAGAAGATTGTTCCCTGATGCGTTTGCATCTATTTTAATGTACTCGTTCTTATGCTCAACCATTGTTGCCGTAGCTTGGGGAGTGGTTGCATCGATTGATTTAGGCAGATTTTCTTCCACAAACGCAACTTGTTTCGGATTAAAATCATTATTCTTAATATGATTAAGAATATCTATACCCGAAGCGGTTTTTACTGTATCAACAAAAAATGCACGGGGTAACACACTTGGGTTTTGATAGACGAGTGTTGGCATCGACTGTCCGTTCATCGCCATTTGTCCTTCGAATGCGGGTTGAACACCTTGAAATAACGGCTGAGCCGCTGCCATGTATTTTACATTCAATAAATTGAGCAGAGTAGGATTAAGAATTGCTCCACCTCCCTGACCGCCTGCAACATCCATTAAGTCTTGATAAACTCTCATCTTGGCAGAGTGATACCCGTGAATGTTTTCCATAAAGAAATATGCAGGAACATTTGTTTTTCCTGAAGTTAGATACACATAGTCTGCAACTCTATAGATTGATTGATCTTTTTTGATAAAACTTACAAAATCCGGCTGACCAAATTCCGCTTGGGCGATATTTCCCTTACTTATCTCCATCGGGCGGAAATCCACACGCCATAAATCAATCACAAGCAAAACAGTCATGGCAAGATAGAAGATACCGTGCTTGAGTTTCTTTGTAGCGAACATATACGCAAGAACTGCCACTGCCAGACCAAGAAAACCGGTAACAAGCCAATCGGAAGTCATTTGAGAAAAGAGCCATGGGGCGATTTGATCAAGTCCTTTTTTAGAATCAACCACCGACTGTACATAACCTTCTTCACCCATACCCGAATAGATAAGTCCGATACCCAGAAACACTACAAAGCCTACTATACCACCAAAAAGTACTTTCTTGCGTTGTGCAGTTAGCTGCTGCCCGCGCCAGCTGATCAAGGCGGTAAGACCATATCCTGCAAGTATGGGCACAGCAAATTGCATCATTACAAGTGCCATTTGAGGAGCGCGGAAATTGTTGAAGCCCGGAAGATGATAAAACAGAACATCGTACAGAATCGGCATGTTCCTCCCGAACGAAATCAAGAGAGAAAAGATGGAAATCGTGAGCAGGAACTGAACAAATATATCCTTTCTAAAGGCGAAGAATCCTAATATTGCCAAGGCTAATACCCCTATTCCCATATAGTTCGCTGCGTCGGTGAATGCCATCTGACCCCAATAGGTTTGAACTACTTGTCCTTTGGAGCGTCCGGGCTGTTTGAACTCCATTTTACCAAAGCCGTAGAAATTAGGTACGAGGAACGTTATCGTTTCTTCGGGGCTGAATGACCAGTTTGTACAATAATCGTAATCAAAACCACCGGAAGCATCTTGTTTCTTTGCATCTTTTTGTTCAATTGGAGCAGTACCGCGTGTCGAATATGGTTTGTATTCCATCACACTTAAATAGCGGTCAGCCGACATTGAGAACGCAAGCCCTCCTGCAAGAGCAAGCATAATTGCAGCTCTGAAAACACCACCGGGATTGTTTTTGCTGATTAATCTGCTGATAATCTCGAACAACAGGTATAATCCAAAGATACACACCCCGTAGAATGCCATCTGAACGTGGGTTGATTCAACCAGAACGTGAACGGCTAAGATTAAAACAACAGAATACAGCAACGAGAATTTCTCTCGTAATTTTTCTAAACAGAGTAAAATAAAAGGAAATGTACAAAGTGCAACAGGCTTGGTATTGTGCCCGATAATCACCCACACGATAACCCACGTAGAGAAAGTAGCGGCAAAACCTGTGAAAAAGGATGTGAATCGTTCATGCTTTTTCGAACGCATGAGCAGGTACATTCCTGCTCCGTACAGAATATAGAAAAACGCAATACGTGCACCGTCGTTGCGGAAGATTGCTCCCATCACATCTCCAACACCAAAGATGGCTTTCGACACAAAATCCCACCAGCGGTCTCCGGTGGTGAGCAAAGCAGCATAGCTTGGCAAACCGCTGAAGATATACGGATTCCACAAAGCGAAGTCACCACTTTTTTTAGCGGCATCCAAATACGGAGTAAAGCTGTTGGAAGCAATGTTATCCGAAGCACCAAAACTACCACCCGTAAAAAGAGCAGGAGCGAGAAATATCAATACTGCAATGGCAATCGCACCGATATAAGCGAGATCTTGAAATTTTTCGGGTATCATCGGGCTGGAAGCCGATTGTTGTGTTGGTTTAGTCGCCATCTGTGTTTCCTTCTCATGTTAGATATGGTAAATAGATATTATTTTCTACAAAAATAAGAAAGGTGTAAGGATTATAGTAATTGAATCTGATTTTGGTGAAAGTTATTCGTTTTGCCTCAGTGTTGATTGAATAGGTTACTTTCTGAAATAAAATAAGTTAAAGCTCATGTTGAACTTTTGCTCTACCCCTGTAAGTTTAGAATAATTAGTGAGAATGACACTTGGAATCTAAAGGGCAAGATGCGAGAATCTACATAATAAAAATGTAAACATAGGTTAGGCAAGCCCACGTAAAACACAAGGCTTTTATGTAAAAAAATATTTTTGTTTGTAAAGCTGACGAAACAGATAGATTCTACATATAAGAAACCCTAGTTTCAATCGCAAGTTTAATCTTTAATATAAAATAAGTTAGATGCAAAATTTCGTGAAATATGATGGTTGAATTACCCTGGAAAATGGTAAGATGAAGAGTTGACTTTTTTGGAAGATTCTCCATTTTTCAGAGCATTTTTTGTGATAATTTTGAAGTGTAGGATACTCTTTCTTCAATTTTAACATACATATATGATAATCAGCATTATAGCCACAACCCAAAAGAACGATGCTGCCGGGAATTTATCTGCAGAAAAAAGAGCCATTGAGCAGGTAGTTACCAAAATCATCACGCTGGAAAAAAAGCCTGTTATCCATGTTCTGAAACGTTATGGACCGCAAGCAAATGAGAACCAAGTACCTAAGAAAGTTGTGAATGCAATTTTCTGTTAAGTAAAAACCAAATTTTTCACTAACCTGAAAGAAAACCATGACCCAAGCAATTATCAAAAATGTTGTGATCGTTATAGAACAGCATTTTAATGACCATACTTTTACTGTTGAGAAACTGATGACCATCATGGGATATAGCCGTGGATATGCATGGGAGAGTATAAAGAATTCACTTGGAGCTTCACCACTCCATTTAATAGAAACTAGACGGCTTATAGAATCGCTTCGATATATTGCCGAAGGGATGTGTGCGTGTGAGATTCATTTGCAAATTGGCTATTCAAGTTCCAAAAGCTTTCGTAGGGCATTTAAAAGGCGTTTGGGGATATGCCCGACAGAATGCAGAGAAATGCTGAAAGAAGAGACAAAAATAGAGCAAATAGAAGAATTAAAACAGAAGCTAAAAACGAAGATAAAACCTTTAAATTTTAGAGATACCGAGTAAAATGGGCGAGCATTTTGGGCGGGCAAAATGGGTGTTGACTTGTATTGTTTATTAATATAGTTTTGTATCAAATTATTTTCACATTAAATAATTTTTGCCTGACCCCTCTAACGCCAATTTATCCACCGGATGTTCCGGTACTTTTTTTCTTATTTTTCATTTAGGAGGATCTATGAGTACTGCTAAACGTTTAGTGTTTACTAAACAGACTGTCGGCCGTCAACCACTTTTTTCGTTAAATCGCCTTAGCATTGCTGGGATTTTTGCAATAGCTATGATGAGTTTTGCAAGCCCTTTATCTGCTCAATGGACTGATTGGACAGCTGGTTTTCCACGAGTGACATTAATACCACTTGTCCCCAACCCACTCAATATTGGAAGGGAACATGTAAATGGTTTGGTAGGGATTGGTCCTTTTGTTGCAACAATAGCTGCACCCGCATTCGAGCCAAAACGAATGCTGCATATCCACTCAACACGGGTTGTCGAACCTACGCAATATTATCCTGCATTCCTTCGGCTTCAAACTCAAGTTGCAAATGATGGTGTTAATAATGTAAATCAATTTGGTCAAGCAGGTGTTGAGTTTATGTCAGGAAGCACACTAAATGGTGGTGCAGGTGCATGGTGTACTGGTAAAATTGTAGGTATTGCAAATGGGCAAGGGATTAATCCAACAGGTACACCTCTTTTTCAACCAGGTACAGGTAATATAGACTTACAAGGTGGACTTGCTTTTTACTGTAGCCCTTCAGCTCAATTAGGTTTACCGGATGAAACATCAGCAATCGAAGTAATGAGAATTATTAATGGAAAGTTAGGGGTCGGTACAACTAACCCCCAAGCTGATGTGCAAATAAACAGTATGTTCGGATTCCATGGAGGAGGTTCGAGTGTGATGTCACATAATGCATATTTTGATGGCTCAACTTGGAAATGTATAGCAGGTTCAGCCGGAGATAAATTTCCTGTTAATATAGAAATGTGGAACGGATCGTATCAAGTAGAAATCACCGATCATACAACGCCATTGGCAGCAAACAGTGCGATAACCTGGAAAACAGCATTACAGATTGGATATACTGGTAACGTTGGGGTAGGTGTGCAGTGGGCTGGTTCGCGTTTAGTTGTTAAAGGAGAAGATCATACGAGCAGTCACTCAGCATTAAATGTGGCAGATGATAATTACGCATCACTTCTATTTGTAAGGAATGATGGTAAGGTTGGTATAGGAACGGACAGCCCCGGCAGTATGCTTGATATTAAAGCACAAACATCAGGTAGTCGTGTAGCGGTATTACGAGTTCTTAATACTTCAGGTACTGAACAATTTAAAGTTTCGAACGACGGATATGTATTATCACAGGAATTTAAAGTAGCACTACAAAGTGGAAGTGATTGGACATGGCCCGATTATGTATTTGCAAAAGATTACAAGCTTTCATCATTAGTGGAAGTTGAACAGTATATTAATGACAACGGACACTTGCCGGGAATCCCTAGTGCTGAGCAATTGCAAAACAATGGAGGCATTGAACTAGGAAAGATGCAAGCAAAATTAACTGAAAAAATTGAAGAGCTGACACTCTATATGATAGAAATGAAAAAGGAAAACAAAGACCTTCAAACTAAGCTCAATACTCTTCAACAAAAGTTAGAAGAAAGGAAGTAATATGAAAAATGTAAAAGTTATTTTTTATCCTTCAGTTATTAAAGGAAAAATATGAGAACTTTACTTTTAATATGTATCGGTCTTATTGCAAGTATGATGTATTCCATGAGTGCGTTCGCTGATAGTAATATGGGTTCACAAATAGTCAACATTGACACAATGACAATTTCGACCTTTACTGATAGTAATATCGTGTTATCAATCACGGGCACTTCACAGATTTCGGGGCAATGTGCAATGAGACTTTATTCGCCGAATTTAGAGAATGATACCACCATTGAATTATATATGACCAGTGGTATAAGTGATACTCTGACTTTTACCCTTGCTTTGCTAAAGGGCGCTTCGTTTATGGATGTTACGTTTTCTATAATTGATTCAGCTACTAAGTCAAATTTCAAAGATAGTTTGTACGAGTGGGAAACTGCAAGAACATTATTCTTTAGAATAGATAGTAATGCAGTTGGATATGTAGGATATGAACCGGATAGTAATGATGTTAAAATGCCAACGTGGACGAAGGGAGATGCTATTCCCACCCTTTTAGGTACCTCACTTTTAGGCAGTAAACGACAAAAAGACGCAAAAGCACTAACACAAATGATTTCTGTTTCTATTACCGGGCGTGTAGCATATTCTGTCAAAAATGTAGTTACAGACGGTGTTCCTGTTCGTGTATGGCTTGACTGGGATAGTGACAATAAAACCACCACGGGATACACTCCTTACAGAAATATAGATAGTGATCCGGATTATAGGCATATAGGTTGGGATGATGCCGATATGAATGGGAATTTTTCATTCAATTTTGAATTCCCATCTGACATTCCTGCTAACGAAATTTCAAATTCAATTAGATTTGTTGTTGGAAATAAGAATGATTATCTTGTCCTTTATAACCATTATGATGGAGATTTACTGCCTTCAAATAGTTCAGTTAGTATAGAACAGTCAACCTATACTGTCAACATAACAGATTACACAGTTGGTGTTGATATAGATAGGGGGTCTGCCATTCGATATTTAACACGAGCAGCAATCTTCGCATCTACAAAGATGGATCTGCCTGATATTCCTGCAGTAACTTATCGTGTTAAGTCGGATGGTGATATCATCTCACGTTACAACCCAAATGGTATAATATTTATGGGGCATAGATCACGAAACAACGTTGCCGCTATATATCATGAATATGGTCATTTTGTTCACGACCTTTCTGATGAACATTATTTTGATTACTTTACAAATGAGTACGATGATCCGCACAAAGGAAATTTTTACTTCACTTTGGAATCGGGAATTACTCAAGCTTTTATTGAGGGATGGGCCTATTTTTTTGCAGCTGCTTGTTTGGATTATTGGTATGCAAAAGAAATGTCGTCTAGTGTTGTTTCAACTTACGGAACATACCCGCCAGTTTGCTACCCACAAAACTCAAATGACTATCAGTTTTTAGATTATGGTCAACAGTTAATTTGTGACTTAGACAGAAGAAAAGTTGAAGGAGCTGTAGCTAGTTTTTTTTATAGTCTTTATGATGGATATGGGTTGCGTGGACCAAATTATGAAGGAGATAACGACGATATGTCATTTGATGGCGCTTTCTTGCGTGGCAATTTAGAAGCAGCAAGAGTTTATGCATATCAATGGGATTGTTCGTATGTAGAAGGATTCAAAAATGCATTACTAGGACACTTTAGTGAATATCAATACAATGAAAAAGTTTCATCGTTGAATGCATTATATTCAACACTGATATTAAATTCAGGAGTAGCTCATTCAGCTACACCTACTATTTTAACTGCTATCGGTACACTTTCTCTCAGAACACTAAATTGGAATGATAATACTTGCCCTGTGACAAAGTCGTTTGGAGTTCTGGGAGGAACTGGAGTTACTTATCCATTTTTTCAGAATCAGGAAAGTGGATTTTATATTTGTCGGAAGCAAGTTACAAGTACTGATTGGGATGGAACATTAGCTGGCTTTACACTTATAAAAACTGTTGGCCAGAATATAACTGCTACGACTGATGATGAAGTGCTGTCTGCGGGTTCGTATAGATATGTAGTAGTTGCTTATAATAGTAGCGGTGTTTCGATTCCTAAAGCAACAACAATAGTCGACTGCACTACTCTCTCTACCCCAACGAATGAAGACCTTTCGGATATTGTAATTGATATTGATCGTAACGTTTCTGCTTCCGGTACTATCACTATGGAAAATGTTGAAGTAACAGGGGAGACAAAAATTGAGTTATGCGCCGGTAGCACTATTATTTTAAAACCAGGAGTAAAAATTCCTGTCGGTGCTCAGATTCATTCTCATATAGAAAGTTGCACAGGTTGCTCTCTTACAACAGAAATGCCTAAAAGAGCACCCTCTGAAGAAACAATTAGTGATAACAGTACCAATCTTATTCCAATTAATACTTTATCCCCCCAAAAAGGGGGTATACAGATGCAATTGTACCCGCAGCCTGCAGATGATTATCTTATCATCAAGATTATAAGTGAAAGTGGCGAACCAACTATTAGTCTTACGACGTTGGTGGGAGCAACATTACCTGTTAAACTAGACAGAGAGCCATCATCGCCTAACGTATGGCAATGGCGCTTTTCGACAAAAGATTTATCAGCCGGAGTATATTCGATTAATGTGAATACCGGTAGTAACAATTCTGTTTCACAACTAATTACAATAGTAAGGTAAGGTCTTTAGGAAAAAGTATTTACGCTGATATACATATCGACTTAAAACTTAATGTAATGTGAAAAATAATCTTTTGGTTACATCAGATTATTATACAAATAAGTAAGGTGTTTTTGCTTTATAAGCTGTACTTTTTATTCCTTATACCCTGCTTGATTCAAATAATCAAGCAGGGTGTTTTTTATTCTCAAAACCCCTTCAACGTCCTATACAATAACTCCAGTGGCAACCCGACAATATTATAATAACACCCAACTATATGCTTTACAAACACAGCCCCATAATCATCCTGTATTCCATACGACCCGGCTTTGTCCATCGGTGAACCACCGGCAATATAACCTGTAATTTCCTCGTCACCTAATTCCCGAAAGGTTACTTCGGTACGGGCGGATGCAACACTTACCCGCTCAGAGGATGAATCTACCAGTGCAATTCCGGTATAAACGGTATGTGTCCTCCCGCTTAAACCTTTAAGCATTCGGAAAGCGTCTTCTCGGTCAGTAGGTTTACCCAGAATCAAGCCATCCAACACAACAATCGTATCTGCACCCAAAACAATCGACGGCTCTGTAAGTTTGGATGCAACATCAAGGGCTTTGGTTTCCGCAAGCAGCTGTACATAATCCGAAGGGTCAACTTCCGTTACTGAAAAAAGTGATTCGTCAACTTCCGAGGGACGAACAGTAAATTCCAACCCGATTTGTTTTAACAGATGTGAACGACGTGGTGAGGCAGAGGCAAGAATAAGCGGTAAAGACAAGGAAAGCATAGTAAAGACTATTATTAGTACAAACAAAATTTAGTTATTTAACAGAGAATCGCCGTAATTGCCAGCCCTCGCGTCTTGTCTTTGCAAGCAACGATAGTTCCTTGCGGTTAATTCCGGCAATATGTGCCTTTGTAAATGTATCGTTTTCAAGGATAAGCGGAGTTTCCGTTACGAGTTGTCCGTTCCAATCGTATTTTTGAATAACGATATACTCTGATGACACGCCAAGCGATGACTGTTGCAAAAGCAGGTAGCAACAAGAACTGTCAACAATAATGTCACCTACAAAGTAAGTACAGCTATCATTGTTATTTCCCCGCAACGGTGAATAAGAAATTCCTGATGACATTGTATGCAAAAGTAATCCGGCAGGTGTGAATTTCCTGATAACACCTTGCAAAGTTACAGTGCAGAATATTCCATTGCCGGGATTCAAATATACAAATTCATTTCGCTGTGCGCAATAATCCATCTTGCCAATGGAATTTACATCAAAATTTTTAAGCGAGTAAGCTGACTTTAATACTCCTGTTGTCAGAAAAAAACTTCCGGTTTTTGCACCTGAATCTTTGCAAATGTAAAACGTCGGGATTGAGTCCTGAATTATTTGCTCATTGTTATTTGGAGCTGAATAAGAAAGATTACAAAAATAAAACGGCGGTCGGTATTTAAGAGAAGATGGTATAAAACCCGTCGATACAGGGGGGCGTACTGCTCGAACTTCTGAACTATTGTAACTCTTGTTGCAATTCGAAAGTGAAGTGTAACAAAATGAGTTCAAAGATCCTTTGGGTGATGAATCGGAATGAAATATCCCCGCACTGTTACTCCCTTCAGGAATAGATGAAAGTGTTGGGTTTGAAAAGCCATTCCTTTCAGCCGTAATGGCACAATCAAAATCTGTTATATGGTGTTTACTCTTTTGAAAAGATTGAAGTAAATGGGGGGCAATCGTTTGTGCATAGAATTGTTCTACATGTTCTTCGGGTGTTGCTCTTTTTATAAGATGTCCGTTGACAGTGCTGTAGGAATTCAAAGAATTGCGAGGTATATCAATTATGGTAAGTATGCTGTCGTAGTAATTTATAGTAGGTAAATGTGCCTTGCATACTGCAATGCTGTCTGTTTTGTCGAGGGCAATGCCGGGTAATTCCATAAAATTAACTACTTCGATTTTATGTGTATTTGGGTTGTTGAGAAATGAAAAAAAATCTTGACGTTGATGAGAAAATAATACATCTCCTGTGAGATTTAACGCTACTAATGCAGGTGATTCGCGAATGCCCAGCTGATGTGCCATTCGGAAATTACTGTCCCAAATAACAGTATCCGCTCCAGTCATCCTGGCTTTGAAGTTTAAGAAACGTTGGTAATTTGGTGTTTCAATTACAACTGAATTACGTGCTTTGTTTAGCTTTGCAAATTTTGTAACCTCTTTTAAAAGTATTGGAAGTGGAAATTCCCTAAAATTAACAGAATAAATATCTGCATCAATAAACACTAATAAATCATAATAAGCAGGCGGTTGTTTCCCTTGCCCTGCAATACATTCATTTTGCTCCATTTGAATAACAAACAATACAACCGACAAAAGTATCAAACGCATACTTTAGCTCCTTTTAGAGATCTAATAAAATGGTGTTTATCCCCAGTTTGTAAAGACATACTCAAGGTAAACATCCTTACATCATGCGAAAATGTTTGTAAAGCATAAATATTAATAGAGATTATGGCGTGAAGTTAGAAACACTTGTTGTGTTAAGCTGCAATGTTTCCAAAGAAGTATGATATATTGAAGGTGTATTACTTCTGTTTTAGAGGTAGTATAAAGCAGTGCCGAAAAGTAAAATAGAATATAAACAATTGAAGTGTACGGAATGTATGAATTGTTGTATCTCCTTTGTTTTGATATGCTTGCCGGGTTAGTGCAAGGCGCGCAGGATTGATTCGTTTATAATATTTTTTGAAAAATAGTATAAACTTCCTATTTATGATAAAATTTTTCTTGCTTAACCGCTCCAGTCGGCGTACTTTTGCACTTAACTAAAGAACATCATATCTCCCTTCTATATCTTTTCACTAATCAAAGTGAGCCGCCATTTGTCTTAATGCTACTGTTTGGAATTTACTCTAAATTCATCTCACAATCCTTTGTAGGACTAATGGCGAATACCATTCAGCACTTCCGACGGGTACGGCTTATGTCGGTCTTGTACGCTATCTCTCTGGCTGTATTGCTCTTTTGGGTTGCCCCCGAAAGCAGTAGTGCTGCTACGTTTGAGTGTAGCGACTTGGCTCTTATAACGCTTCGAATTCCGCTCTTTGTGCCTGATTTGATGTTTGTTGCACCTGCCGACTCTTCGGATTCCGTCCGTAAACACCCGATATTTATACAGCAACCGCTTTTCCGCGGGTCAATTCTTCCGGGGCAATATGGCGGAAACCGTCCTACACTCCCGGCAGGTTATAAAATCACTTCGCAAATTGATTCTTCCGGTACTGTATTCTCCCAACGGGAATCATGGAATGGTATCGAGACTGCCTCGCCAAGTTTTCTAACTCTTGATAAATACCTTGAATACCGCAGGGAAAAAGAACGTCGTCGTATTTGGGATTCGTTAACCTCAGCTTATGATCTTAAAAAAGCACTTTCGGGACGTGATTTGGCTAGTATTCTCAGCCAAACCACCGGAATATCGCTTCCGTTCCCACCAAACCCTATCTTTGGAATTTTCGGGAAACCGGAGATTAGCATCAATGTTACCGGGGATGTAAATGTCCGTGCAGGTTGGCGTTGGGATTCACAAAATCAAGGTTCAACTTCTGCTTTTGGGCAAACACAATCCGGTCCTCTGTTCTCGCAGGATATTAATTTGAATGTCAGCGGGAAAATTGGCGATAAACTCAAACTGGGTGTGGACTGGAACACAAAGCAAACCTTTGAACTGAATAATAAATTTAATATTGGATTTACCGGTAATGACGATGACATTATCAAGCGTGTTGAACTTGGGAATATTCAATTTCCCGTTCCCAGTACATTGATTGGTGGCGCGCAAGCATTGTTCGGAGTTCGTGCCGATTTTCAATTTGGTCCTCTTTTCTTAAAAACAGTAGCTTCGCAGCGACGTGGCGAACGTAAGTTCGCGCAAGTTCGGGGTGGTGGTGCTCTCAAACAGCAGTTTCAAATCCGCGCTTACGATTACGCACGGAATAACTTCTTTCTGGATACGGTTTACAAACGGATATATACGGAGTATTATAAGAATTCAACTCCTATTATTCCGAGTGATGCTGTTCAATATCAAGTAAAAGAAATTGAAGTATGGGAGTCTGCCAGCGATGTGAAGGAAGCTGCTTCCGCCAGCGAGGCAATTGCGTATTCAGACCTTGAACCAATTCAAAAGGGTCAGCGTTATCCCGATTCAAAAAAATATGGAACAATAGAAGCAGGAAAAGTAGAACGCGGTAAATTCCTTCAATTGGATAAAAGTAGATACGACTACGATAGGGCATTAGGTCGGCTTACGATTTATAATCTACGGAGTGAACGTACGTATGCGTGTTCCTATCGTATTGAGAATATCAATATTTTTTCCCCTGATGACGATTTGATTTACGGTGTGCCTGCTGCAAGCCGTGAACACAGTACCAAAGATACTCTTATCCTTAAACTCATAAGCCGCCCGAATTTACAGCCTGCGTTCAAAACACTTTGGTCGCGCCAGATGAAGAATATCTATTCGATTGGGCAGAGCAATGTGAATACGGCTGATGCACAGATTAACGTATGGTATTTACGCCCTAACAACGACTCTTCTGATATTCTCCCCGGCACAAACGAAAAAGTGGTTACGGTGTTACGTGTTGACCAGGTTAATAATTCAACAGGTGAACAAAAACCCGATGGTTTGTTCGATATTGCAGCGTCTCAAACTAATCCCCAAAACCAACAACAACAGCTGGGAAGTATCGGTGGAACGCAAGCACCTCCGCAAGCATCTCAAAGCTCAGCCTTCTTTAATGCTACCCGTGGGGAAATTATCTTTCCGAGTGTAGAACCGTTCCGAAAGGGATTACGGGATTATTTTACCTTGAAAGGAAATCCACAGATTGCCGAACAATATGTGTTTGATGCGGTATATGATACAACTGTGGAAGTAGCCAGATTGCAAACAAGCAGGGACAGGTTCATAATTTCAGGAGCTGCAACCGGTACTGCTTCGGGGGGTGGAAACCGGATCTCGTTGGGGGCATTCAATCTTGCTCCGGGTAGTGTTCGGGTTACGCTCGACGGAGTGGCTCTGCGTGAAAATACAGATTACTATGTAGAATATTATACAGGTCAGGTAACACTTACAAATCCAAGAGCAACCCTGCCTAATGCAAATTTGGGTATTGAATATGAACAGCAGGATTTATTCAATCTTGCTACCCGAACGATGCTCGGACTTAGGGCGGATATGGATGTTCTGAAAAAGCGAAATGTACAGAGTAGTCTGGGTATGACCTTCATGCTCTACAATCAGTCGCTTGTACTCGACCGTGTTCGCTTAGGTGATGAACCGGTTAGAAATTCGATGATAGGGTTCGACGGTTCGTTGAATCTGGATGCACCTTGGCTGACAAAAGCACTGGATGCACTTCCGTTTTTAGATACAAAAGACAAATCGTATCTAAAATTAAAGGGCGAGATTGCAGCAATGATTCCTACCCCGAATAAACGAACCTCCGATGTAACATCTGATAACGGTTCTGCCGTAGCGTATCTGGAAGATTTCGAGGGTGCTCAGCGGTATATCTCACTTGGACTCTCACCATCCCAATGGTCACATGCTTCCCAGCCGATAGATTCTTCACTTTTTGTAAGCGATTCTGCATTCGGGAAGTCGTACTTCCGCGGTAAATCGTTTTGGTATCAGTATTTCTTAGGTCGTACCCCGATAAGTGATGTATATCCAAACCGTTCGGTTGTTGCCGGAAATGGGAGAATTAACGATCTCAAAATTAGATTTAATCCTTATGAGCGCGGGATTTATAATAAGAACCCGGATTTCGTAGATAATAAAAACCCAACATTCCAACAGGATTCTGCAAAATATACCGATTATGTAAATGCCAATAAGGATAAGGTATGGGGTGGAATGATGCGCCTCTTCTCGAATTTCAATACTAATTTCGATAATGAGAATATAGATTATATCGAAATTATGATGAACGTAGCTGAACGGGATTTTGGCGTTAATGGTGTGGGCGGTACAAAAATGTATATTGATTTAGGGCAAATAAGCGAGGATGTGATTGCAAATCAAACGCTGAATACAGAAGACGGGTTTACTACCGCAAGTCCAATTCCAAATAACATTATAGATCCCGGTGAAGATGTTGGTATCGATACGCTAAATAACCAAGCGGAAAAAAACAGTTATCCATATCCGCTTAATCTTGAAGATGACCCTGCGCATGATGATTATGACTTTAACTTTCAAAAAGATGTTAACACACAAAGTGAAGCAGACTTCGTAAAATATAATAACTACGAAGGCAATGCAAGCAAAGCTGAATTGGGACAATTCCCGGATAAAGAAATTCTTAATGCAAATAACGGGCAAACTATCGCGCTTGATAACAGTTATTTCAGTTATGAAGTGAATCTGGATCCGAATCCTGCAACTAATTCCCAGATTGTTGGTCAGGGTGCCGCTTCAAATTGGAGGCTGTATAGAATTCCTGTTCGTCGCCCTATTCGTACTGTTGGAACTCCTTCATTCTCTAATATTCAATATGTCCGTATTTGGTACAAAGGCGGACCTCTGAAAGCTGATATTGCTGATTGGAGATTCACAGGTTCTCAGTGGCAGCGTTCCAATACATTCCAACCCGGTGTTTCGCCCTTAGACAGTGCTCTTAGTGTAGCATTTGTTAACGTAGAGGAAAATAGTGGTGCACCTGATTACGATGCCGTCCCCCCCGGAGTACAACGTCCTCGTGTATTAACCGGAGGGGATCCGAGTTTAGACATTCGTTTAAATGAACAATCGATTGCAGTACGTGTAAAGAACCTCCGTTACAACGATGAGCGGATGGCTGTTAGGGTTTTGCGCCAGACGGATATTTTTAATTATAAACAGATTAAGTTCTTTATTCACGGCGATGGATCGATGCCGGATAATTTACCACCCGGTGCTGTACCAACTGCGTATGCATATTTTCGTTTTGGTATCGACTCTGCCAACTATTATGAATATCGTCGCCCGCTTTTGCGTAATTGGCAGGACTTAGGTATCCCGATGAAAGATTTAACTGCAATAAAACAGATAAGGGATGCAAACCGGCAAAACGATCGGCAAGAATTTACGGTACCCGGTGATCCTGTTGCCAAATATGTTATCAAAGGAAATCCGACACTCACTAAAGTTATGTTCTTGGGATTCGGTATTGCGAACCCTGCCGAGCGTTTCCCAAATGATCTTACAACAACGATGTGGGTGGACGAATTGCGTTTGATTGACCCCGAAGACAAGACTGATTGGTCTGCACTCGGGAGTGCAGAGCTTAAGCTTGCAGATGTCGGTTCTATTATCGGTACATTCTCAAAATCGAACCCTAATTTCCATAGGCTTGAAGAACGGTTTGGAAACCGTGTTGCATCCACAAATTTCACGATTCAA
>CALMMI010000599.1 GCA_937868245.1 uncultured Ignavibacteria bacterium
GGATTCACATGAATGCCATCGATTATAATCAGCAACTTGATCAGATTATGGTAAGTGCTCATTCTCTTGGGGAGATTTGGATTATAGACCATGGCACGACTACAAAACAAGCAACTCAAAGTTTTGGTGGGAAGTATGGGAAAGGTGGAGATTTTCTTTACCGTTGGGGAAACCCAGCTGCGTATGATAGAGGAACTGAAGCTGACAGGGTAATATTCGGGCAGCACAACCCAAACTGGATACGTCCGGGGTTACCGAATGCAGGAAAAATTCTCCTTTTTAACAATGGAGTAGGACGCCCCGAAGGTGAATATTCATCTATTGAAATATTGGAGCCACCTGTGGACAGCCAGGGTAATTATAATCTTGACGAGAAGAAACCATACGGACCCGATAAACTATTTTGGCATTATACCGACCCAATTCCGACTGACCTTTATACAACGAATCAATCGGGAGTACAGCAACTCCCGAATGGAAATATTAATGTATGTGTAGGGACAAAAGGAACTTTTTTCGAGGTTACTCCTGATAAACGTGTAATTTGGAAATATATTAATCCTGTTATAAAAGATGGAATTGCAATACCGGGAGATAAAGTGGATACCGGTACAGGATTGAATAACGTATTTCGTACATACCTCTATTTACGGGATTATCCGGGACTCCAGAATAAAGTCCTTGCAATAGGTTTCCCGATTGAATTATCCTTGGTTGGCGTAGATACAAGCAAAATAATAGTGTATCCAAATCCACCGACAGATAATATTAGATTTACGTTGAAGAATACTGCAAATCAACCGATTGTTGTATCTATTAGCAACTCAATCGGTAAAATAGTATCGGAGGAGATGGTAATGTCAAACGGTGAACAATATTCTATGAATATACGTAATCTTGATGAAGGGATGTACGTTCTTAAAGTAAGGGACGGTGCTGAAATCCGCGTTGGTAAGATAATGATTCTAAAGTAGGGAACGAGATAATTTACAATTACGTTTTATATGAAAAGTCAGGCATAACGTCTGACTTTTTTATTTTAGGTCAGGTCGGTTATTACAACCGTCATCCTTCAAAGTGTTTATATGGACAGTCGTTTGATTGAGTTTTAGTTTTACGTACCCAGTTTATCCGCGATATTTTTCTTCTCAGTTGTAATTTCCATAAGCCGTACCAAAAGCTGATTTGGTAAATCACCCGACGCAGTTTTCATTTGGGATTTAATTGAACTCATTTCTCTTTCGATACTTCTCATTTGAATTTTTAGAACTGCATCTGTAAGTACCCTTCGTGCATTTTCAGGCGGTACATCCACCTTAAAATCCGCCCATTTTTCACTTGGCATTTCACGCCGTATTGCTATCTCCATTATCAAATGCAAATCTTCTTCCGGTATGGATTTCTGACTGTTTAGTGAATGGAAAATATCATTCGCACCACTGTTTAATGCTGTTTCGGCGAGTGCAAAAACCCGTTGTGCGCGCTCTGTTACAAACATTGCACTAACAACATTAAGCTGCTG
>CALMMI010000600.1 GCA_937868245.1 uncultured Ignavibacteria bacterium
CAGTTTCAGAACAGGAGTTGGTGATGCTGTTGGAGGTGCAGGGTCTGCTGTATTGGATACCTCAGAAATTACAATCCCACGTCTATTGAATGTCTATTCACAGCATGGAATTGCAACAGCCAATATTGGTAAATGGCATCTTCATACTCCAATGCCTAAATCCAATTTGAACTTACCGAATGTAATGGGATATGACCATTTCGAAGGAAATTTCTTGGGAATGCTGACAAGTTATACCGACTGGACAAAAGTAACAAACGGCAAATCATCAACTGTTACTAACTATGCTACGAGCGAAACGGTTGATAATGCTGTTACTTGGATAAAATCCGAGCAAAACAAACCGTTTTTCATGTGGCTTGCCTTCAATGCTCCTCATACCCCTTTTCATTTGCCACCAACCAATTTACATTCCTATTCCAATTTGATTGGTACAGAGACGGATATAAATGCGAATCCAAAATCGTATTTCAAAGCAATGGCAGAGGCTATGGATCATGAAATTGGAAGGTTGATCGATTCTTTGATAACTTTTCAAAGATGGGACAGCACTGATATTATCTTCATCGGTGACAATGGAGACGACGGTAATGTTTCCCAAACTCCGGGAGGAGCAAAAGGGAGTATTTATCAAGAAGGAATCAGTGTACCCTTTATTATCTCAGGTCCATCCATTGTTCATCCCAATCGAGTGAGTGATGTACTCGTGAGCACTCATGATTTATTTGCAACAATTATAGAACTCTTTGGCTATACTGAATGGAAAAACCAAATTCCAGTTAACAAGCCTGTGGACAGCAAAAGTCTAATCCCTATTATACATGACGAAACAATCGATTTTCGACCTTGGGCTTTTACAGAAGTTTTCAAAGTCCCTACAGTTGCAGGCGACGGAAAAACAATGAGAAATAAAGATTACAAGCTGCTCGATTTTGATAATGGCACTCAAAAGTTCTTTAACTTGGCTTTAGACCCTACTGAAAACAATAATTTGCTAAACGGAACAATGAGTCAGGAAGATATAACCAATTACAATTATCTATGTAATGAAATGACATCTTTGGTAGGAAAAGGTTTGCACTGTTCAACAATTAGTGGAATTCATAATTATGAAGAAATCACATTACTTGAATATCCTAACACGTTCACTTCACGCATCTCAATTCCAACAGCAACGAGAAATGAAAATTTTGAACTTACCAATAGTATAGGACAAAATGTTTTCACTGGAAAGCATATCGAACTACAAGATTTTTCAAATCTTCCGAAGGGCATTTATTTTTTGAAAATTTCGGGAAGAACGTCTTCAACTCTTAAACTTGTCAAGGAGTAATTGCTAATTCCTATTCGATGGTCTAAAAAAAAAATCAAGAACTTTCATTACCTCTTGAAATGGTAGTCTTCATGAAAGTATTGATAAACATAGGTAATTACAGTATAGTTCATGCTGGAAACCATCAAAAAATTACAAAAAACTCAGCAAATTTTTATTTTCGTTAGCATTTTTGATTTTTTATTGTAAAAAATAAGGTAAATTGTACCAACAATTCTTTTTTTACAATGTATTCGTAGGGAAAATATCTATGGCAGTTGAGTCAATTCAATCGAAAAACATCTTGGATTTGGTGGTTGTCCGGGATAACAGCGTGAGTTCACGCTACAAAAATGGCGTGAAAGTTCCGATTACTACCTTTATCGAAGATTACATGAATGGACGAGTAGATGTAACCTGCGATATTCAAAAGCTTCTTCAAAACCGTACACATTTTTTCAATTATAAATATGTAGGTCATCACCTCAAATTTCTTTTTGGTCAATTTATACCTCAAGTAACAATCCACTCAAAGAAGCAAGACGAACGTGTTATCCGCGATCACTACGACCGTGGTAACGACTTCTTTGGCTCGTTCCTAGGCGACCGGATGATTTACACTTCAGCATTTTTCAAAACCGGACATGAAGATTTGGAAACAGCTCAAGATCAAAAACTTGATTTGGTTTGCCAAAAAATGCAACTTGAAAAAGGACATCGTCTTCTGGACATCGGTTGCGGTTGGGGAACTCTTGTAGCTCACTCAGCTAAATATTACGGAACTGATTCCACAGGTATAACAATCGCCCAAGCAGGTGCTGATTATGCAAACGCACAAATCGACCGTTGGGGAGTAAAGTCAAGAGCACGTGTAAACCGTATGGATTACCGCAGTATCCCTGCCGATAAGTACGACAGAGTTTCATGTCTTGAAATGGCTGAACACGTAGGTGTTAAGAATTTCACAAAATTTATGAAGCAAATTTCAGGTTTGCTTAAAGATGACGGTATCTTCTATCTTCAAATTGCAGGACTCCGTGCAGGATACCACCAAGAATCACTCATTTGGGGTGGGTTCATGGGTGAATATATTTTCCCGGGAGCTGACGCAAGTATGCCGCTGTCATTCGTTGTAAAACGTCTTGAAAAAGCTGGCTTTGAAATCCACAGTGTAGAAAACATCGGGATTCACTATTCACAAACAATTCAATTATGGTATCACAATTGGCAAAAACACAAAGACCATGTTCTTAGTGCGTATGGTCAGTGGTGGTTCCGTTGCTGGGAAATATTCTTGGGTTGGTCGGTTGATATTGCGAAACAAGGTAATTCAACCTGCTTCCAAATCATTTGCAACAAAAACCGTGATGAGTATAACCGTCGCCGCTGGTTCAATGCAGTGAATCTTGGCGAACGTGATCTTTTGACAAACGGAAACGGAAACGGAAAGGTGCTACGGGGCGGGTTAGGTGAAAACGTATAAGTAAATCGAAACTATGAAAATAGAGCGTGTTTTTCTGAACAAATGTCGGAAAACACGCTCTTTTTTTTTTGAGGCAGAATAGTAGGAGTAGAATAATTCTTTAGTAATATCCGCATATGTCCCATCCAAACAGACTGCTACAAATACCTCGCGATAATCATAACTTAAATTAGCTGATACTCAACGAGTGTTCTGCTTGTTTACCGGCTGTCGGTCTTCCTACCGTAAGTCTCTCGTAATTGATACATTGTTCTGTGGAGTCCGGAGACCACAATAAAAACGGGGCGATTCCTAAAAGCCATACGAGTAGGAAACAAAACTTTATGAAAAACAATACAATGAAACACTTAATTACAATTGCCTGCATATCAATGTTCTGCTTTGCTGTTCTTATCGGTTGCTCGAACTCGAGTACGGACTCTACAACATCGAATGAACTGTTTATCAAAATAGATGACATGCAGAATACACCCATAACCCAAAAATCTGACCCATATAATATTGGTCAGGTAAGCAGTTGCTTTTTTGGTACAACTACACTGGATTTAACTCAAAAGGTAGGTTCGACCACGGCTATCATTCAAACAATATTAAAATATGATGTTCCAAACAAAACGACTGTAGAATTGCAAGCCATAGCTAAGACAATGTTCGACGGTATAGCAGAAGGTGCGTCAATCAACGCAAAAATCCTTGGTGAAACCTCTCGGTTTACCGGCACTGCTTCCGGTTTCAATCTAAACGGCTCGGCAAGTGCTACGACCGGAGCATGGGACTATACATATACAGAGAAGGATGATATTGATATTAAACTTACCAAAGTAAACGGGAAAATACAGCTTTCTGTAAGCACACCTATCAATCTTATGTTCATTAAACGTGGTGGTGCAGGAAATCCCGCTTATCCTAGTTTTAGCGCAACAAGTACATTCTCATTGCAGTTTAGTTACTGATTTAGAGAATTCAAATATTCGTACACGATATTAAGCGCAGCGATGAAATAAATTACTTTTTGAATATTACATGAATTGGCAAGTGTCTGACAAAGGACATATCCCTGTAACACAACTTGATTGTTTACTAATCTCGTGGTTATACCGAAACTTGCCAATTTCAATGTAACCTACTGATTGAATCAAATTTTCAATCAAATCTCTACTATTTTATAGAACATGATAGCAGTTAAAAAACAAACTCTGAAAGCAACAATGACAAAAATTATCACTCTATTTCTAGTCTTCATGGTTTTAATGACCACAGGCATTACTGCTCAAATCCCCTATTTAGTGAAAGACATGAATCCGACAAATGCACAGAGTATCAATTATATTGATAATCTCACAAATGTAAATGGAACCTTGTTTTTTACAAATGTTAACGGAGGTTATTATATGTCTTTATGGAAAAGTGACGCTACAGTTTCAGGAACTGTTATGGTAAAGGGTTCTACTGTGCCTCTTGACCCAAAAAACCTAACAAATGTAAATGGCACTCTGTTTTTTAGCGGGCATAGCTATCCTGATGGTAGAGAACTTTGGAAAAGCGACGGGACATCAGCAGGCACTTTTCAGGTTAAAAATATATATGAATTGATTTATTCCGATTCCAAGCCGGAAAATTTGATTAATATAAACGGTACTCTCTTCTTCTGGGCTGATAATGGTACAAACGGGATTGAACTTTGGAAGAGCGACGGGACTGCTGCAGGAACAACGATGGTTAAGGATATTAACTTGAACTATGCTTATAATCAAAGTACCTCCGGATATGCAGAAGTAAACGGTGTCTTATTTTTTGGAGCACGAACTGACAGCACCGGAATGGAACTATGGAAAAGTGACGGAACTGAATCAGGAACAGTAATGGTAAAAGATATATGGACTGGGATTAATCCTGATAACAATATTGGAAATGGTTCCATCCCCCAAAATTTAGTAAATGTAAACGGAACACTGTTTTTTATAGCAGATGATGGTGTTCATGGAAGGGAATTATGGAAAAGCGACGGGACTGAAGCGGGCACTATATTGGTTAAAGATATTTATCCTGAAGGAACTACACAAATAGCAGGACATAGCTCTTCACTTTTGACAAATGTGAATGGCACCCTTTTTTTTATGGGGTATGACGGAGGGAATACCTACAATCAATTATGGAAAAGTGACGGGACCGATGCAGGAACAGTAAAGATTAAAAGTATAAGTAGTGGACCGGGAGTTCAAGGAGAATTTACTGTTATGAACAATAACTTGTTCTTTTGGGCTACAACTGATGACAAGGAAATCGAATTGTGGAAAAGTGACGGGACAAATTCGGGAACAGTTTTGGTAAAAGATATTAATTCCGGGTATGGTGCCGGCTTGGACTACACAAAGAGTTATTTATGTGTTGTCAACGGGATATTGTATTTCAGTGCTAACGACGGCAAGAATGGATTTGAACTTTGGAGAAGTGACGGAACAGAGACAGGAACTGAAATGGTAATGGATATTGACCCGACTACAAGCTATAACGGAGCGCATCCAAAACGGATGACCAATGTAAACGGAACACTATTTTTTACTCCGTTCGAGCCAAATACCGGGGTGGAATTATGGGCATTGAAAACTTCAACAGGTATTACCGAACAAGTAAAATCTGTAGAAACGATTGGTATCTACCCTAACCCTGTACAAAACATATTATCAGTTGCCTGCACAGACAAAAATATCAGGGCTGAGGTTTTCAATATGATGGGAACGCGGCAGAATGTGGAAATGAAAGTTAATGAAATTGATGTTTCCAATCTTTCACCGGGTACATACTTTGTAAAGCTATACTCAGGTGTTGGAATTGTTGTTCAAAAATTTATCAAAGAATAATTTATGATATCAGAATTTCAACTTGAAGATAAGTGCTGTATTGATAAGTAGATGGAAAGTTATTCTAATATTCCGAAAGCTCTTTGCAGTATTCGTACTGTTACAATTAAATATTCTTATATAGAGTAGTTATCGTGAGTGCCATTCAAAAAATCCTGAATTGTAAATGCTAACAGGTTGACTGGGATGTAAAAACAAGTTGAAAAATGTGTATATCGAATGAGAGAATAGATGAAGTACAAAGTGTGTTATTGTCTTTAAATACTTAAATGGAGAATCATGATGAAAACTTCAACTCAGATGTTGGTTGTTTTAGCAATTTGTATGATTGGTGTGGGGTGTTCTTCGAGTAACGAACCTACAAACAATACAAATAGTTTAAAGGGTTATATTTACTACTCGGGCAGTGGCAATATTTACCGTGTAAAATTGAGTGATCACACTGCTACGGAGCTTTTTTCTAATGCCCGCCATCCTGAAATTATTGCAAACGGTAACATTCTATGTATAGAAGAAACTCCTGTTCCCAGGATTTTCTTTTCGGATTTAACTGGAGCAAACAGGCAAACTGTAATTGAAGGTGAGGGATATTCGGGTCCTACCCACAAAGTATATATGAACCGCCCACGAATTTCATACAACCAAAATTACGTGGTATACGAAGGTGATAATATTAGCAATCCAATTACATACGTTGTTGATGCTTCCAGTGGCGATCTAATTGTTACAATTGGTGACAAGGCTTCAAATCAGCCATTGTTCTCCCCAAGCTGGGTTCCTGACGGTTCAATTGTTGTACAAGGTGAAACTACAAAGAATAACGGAATTTATAAAGTTGCTGCAGATTTTTCAAGCATAGTGCGTATCGACCCTAATTTATCAAACGTTTCTGAGCCATCAGTGAGTCCCGACGGTAAAAGTATTGCTTTTATCCGTGACGGAAAAATATGGGTAATGGGTATTGACGGTTCAAGCCCGACACAACTAAATACAACAGCAACCAAGCTCCATATGATTTGCTGGTCGCCGGACAGCAAATATATTGCTGTTGTCAGTTCAGGGAAAATTCACATTCTCGACCCAATAGCATTGACTGATACAGAAATTACAAATTCACGGTATGTTGATACAGGTCATCAATTGTCGTGGGTATATTAAGCAGGTAGATATTGAAGGTTTGTAAACAAGATAATATGAACTTAGCATAATACGAACTGAACAAGTAATAAATGCCCCTTTATTGAGTATGATGATTTCGCTTGCAGCTTTTTTTTTAGACTATTGAATTCTTACCTGTTGTTTAGTATAGAATAAATTTCTTTGTGAAAATTCGCTGTCCCAAGCATATATTTGTTTTAGTTTATATCAAAATTGTAAAACTATATCTATTCGGAGCACATTGATGAAAAATAAAATACTGATGTCATTACTGGTAATTTGCTTGATAGGCACAGGTTGCTCTACAAGTAACGAACCTACGAAAAATGCTAACGGACTGAACGGATTTATTTATTACTCAAATGGTGGTTCTGTGTATCGAATGCAGCTAAGTGATCAGACTACCAAAGAGCTGTTCTCGAATGCAAGGTATCCTGAAATTACTGCAAAAGGAGAAATACTTTGCGTTGAAAGATCTCCCAATACACGATTGATTTACTCAGATGCTGCCGGTGCAAACAGGAAGTCACTACTTGAAAGCGAAGGTTACACCGGACCCGAATGGAAAGAATATATGTGTAATCCTCGCATTTCTTATAATCAAAAATACGTAGTGTATCACGGTGATTCTGTTTACAATCCCAATACGTATGTTATCGATGCTGTGACAGGTGAACTTATTGCAATAATAGGTGACTATCAAGGTAGTAGTCAACCGATGATTAATCCAACTTGGGCACCGGACGGGTCTATTTACGTTCAAGGATGGACATCAATGAATAATGGTATATATAAAGTTGCTGCTGATTTTTCTGTGGTTGAACGTATTGATCCGAATCTAACAAATGTTTATGAACCTTCAGTTAGCCCAGACGGTACAAAGATTGTGTTTATCAGAGATGAAAAATTGTGGACGATGAACATCGACGGCTCTAATCCAACTCTCCTGAACACAACAGCTACCAAACTTCACATGCCAGTTTGGTCGCCAGATAGTAAGTACATTGCAGTAGCAAGTTATGGTCATATTCATATTATCGATCCAATAGCTCTTACAGATACAGAAATCACGAAGCCCCATTATGTAGATACTGACAATCAGTTATCATGGGTAAAATAATTAAGGAATCCTTTCAATGAGAACACATACACAAGAAACACAAGACAAATTAACTCCCGAGCTAGCTCTCGAAATACTAAAGGAGGGCAATGCTCGATTCATGAGCAATATCAAGGCTCATAGAAACTTACTCGAGCAAGTGAACGAAACGTCAACAGGACAGTTCCCGTTTGCTGCGATACTCAGTTGTATTGATTCGAGAACGTCCGCCGAGCTGATTTTCGACCAGGGGTTGGGCGACGTATTCAGTATCCGTATTGCCGGGAATATCTTAAATGACGATATTTTAGGGAGCATGGAGTTTGCCTGTAAGTATGCAGGCTCAAAGCTCATCGTCGTGTTGGGGCATACCAAATGCGGTGCCATACAGGGTGCATGTAACAATGTTGAACTCGGACACTTAACGACACTGCTCAACAAAATCAAACCTGCAATTAACCGCGAGACAGAAACATTTACCGAACGAAACGGCAGCAATCCAACATTCGTGCAGAACGTAACCATGAATAATGTGTTCCAGACGGTGAATAAAATCAAAGAGCAAAGCAGTGTACTTGCTCAGCTTGAGCGCGAAGATAAAATAATAGTGAAAGAAATTCTGGATTCATACAACAAAA
>CALMMI010000601.1 GCA_937868245.1 uncultured Ignavibacteria bacterium
TGTACACAAGAAGTAGAAATTACACTTGCTAACCATGAACTCCAGCCTCATTACAGTAAAGCATACTCAGAAGCCGCGAAGAACATCGAAGTACCTGGTTTCCGAAAAGGCAAAGTACCGCTTCCGATCATCAAACAACGGTTCGGACGTGCAATTGAAGCTGAATCTTTAGAGAATATTGCAAATGAGGAGTTTACTACAATTGCACGCAGAGATAATCTGCGAGTGCTCGGTAATCCCGGTTTGCGTGATATTCGCAAAGACCCTAACGGTGTTACGTTCGTTATTCGTTATGAAATTATTCCTGACTTCCAGCTTGGTGAATATAAAAACCTTAATATAGTATCACCTGCATATACAATCACCGACGAGGACGTTACCCGTGAAATAGATGAAATGCTCTTGCGTGCTTCTACTTTGGAGACGGCAGAGCAAGTGAATGATTATATGCACCTGGTGAAGGTAAAGTTTACCGTACTCGACGATGAAACAAATATGCCCGTTTTATCTGAAAAGCCAAACATTGAGGAAATCTTCTTACATAATGAAGAAGTGGATGACGATTTAAAAGCATCACTTCTTAATACAAGAATCGGTGATACGTTTAATTATGTAGCTCCGGCAAAAGATGAAGAAACTCTTCCGCTTCGTTTCCTATGTACAGTAATGGAAATTAACAGAGTAGTTGCTGCTGAATTCACTAATGAATTTGTAGAAACTTCTACTAAAGGCAGACTGACAACCACCGAAGAACTTCGCGATGAATTGCGTACTTATATGCAACAAACTCACGAAAAGAAAGCCCGTGAAGCTGTTGAAAATCAAATATTTGATATTCTGGTAGATTCACATGATTTCGCTGTACCTCAATCGTTGATTAATACCGTATCCAAGGTAATGTTCGACGATTTCAAAGAACGACTTGGAAAAGACAATCCACAAGCTAAGGCAATGAAATTTGAAGCAATGGCAGATATTTTCCGTGCCCCTGCTACACGAAATGCACGCTGGGAAATTATTTACAACCGTATCATTGAAGAAGAAGCATTAGATGTAACCGATGATGACCTTAAAGTTTATTTTGAAGTATATAGAAAACAAGGTGAAAACTTCAACGATGATCAATTGCGCGAGTATTTCCTTTCGGAACAACGTATTATCGGTCCGATTTTGATGCGCAAAATGTACGACAGAATAATAGAAGAAGCACTTGTTACAGAAATTCCGCTTGACGAATATTTACGACAACAAGAAGAGCAGAATTTGATGCAAAGTCAATTGAATGCTCTAGATGACCATTCAGGGCATGACCACAGCCACGAAGGACACGATCATAGCCATGAAGGACATGACCACAGCCACGAAGGACATGACCACAGTCATGAACACCAACATTAATTTTATACAAAATAAGGAGTACTAAGTGTATAACCAACTTGTTCCGATGGTCGTGGAGCAAACCTCCCGCGGGGAGCGTGCTTACGACATTTATTCCAGATTGCTCAAAGAGAGAATTGTTTTTATTGGTACACCAATCGACGATTATGTTGCCAGTTTAACAATTGCACAATTGCTTTTTCTTGAAAGCGAAGACCCTACAAAGGACATTAATATCTATATCAATTCTCCAGGTGGAAGCGTAAGTGCAGGACTTGCAATATATGATACGATGCAGTTCGTTCGCCCCGATATATCAACAATTTGCGTAGGTATGGCTGCATCAATGGCTCAAGTGCTTTTGTGTGCAGGTGCTACAGGCAAAAGATTCGCTTTGCCAAATTCACGTATAATGATGCACCAGCCTCTTGGCGGAACCCAAGGGCAAGCAATTGATATTGAAATTTACACAAAAGAAATGCTCCGTATTCGCGATACGCTTTATTCGATTATCTCCAAGCATTCCGGTAAAGATGTAGCAACCATTCTAAAGGATGCCGACCGTGATAATTACATGGATCCAAAACAAGCTCTTGAATATCGAATTAGAAAAGAAAAAAAAGAAGAAAAAAA
>CALMMI010000602.1 GCA_937868245.1 uncultured Ignavibacteria bacterium
TTCTATTGCTCTGTCTAATAATTGTATCCTTGTCTACATCTTCCGGTCAGGGCACTAAAATACTCGATGAATTTTGGGGCTTGAAAATTGGTTCTTCTCTTGATCAATGTGAGAAGGTGCTTAAAAGCAATGGTGGTAAATTTATGAAAAAAGATTTAATGAAGGGTGACTTGGATAGCACCTTTTCTGATTATCAATATTGTGGCGGTATTATTGTTGGAATTGACACGTGTGAAACTGTAAATATAGTATTTATTGAGAAAAAACTGGAAACATTCACAATAATATTCAAATCAGATGATGTTGATACGATTAATAATATTTTATATGAGCAAGTTAGAAAACAAATTACAGAAAAATATTTCGAGCCGAAAATTGATGAAAAAAGCTATGACGATTGGCTTATTGCCACCAAAGTTGATTCGGCTTTCACGTACAAGACTCTAAAAAGAAGAAATGTCTGGGCGAACCTTATTAATGATAAAGTGGACTATATGGTTGAGCTCGGACTTCATACTAATGGGGGACTTATCGAATACAAAAATAAGAATGGAAGAGTCCCTACAATGGTAGCGTTCGTGTGTATGCATTTGAATGGGAAATTTGTAGGGCATTAATATTGGAGATCTATAAATAGTTGTTAACCTACCGCACCACTGTCATCTTCTGAATAACCACATCCCCACCCTCAGGACGTATCTCAATAGTATAATTCCCATTAGAATACCCCGAAGTAGAAATAGGGAACGTATGTACTCCTGTTTCCAGCATCATATTCTCAGCAATTCTTACTACCTTCTGTCCGAGCATATTGATTATAGTAATCGTAACCCGTTGGCTGTTTGGCATTGTAACTTCAAAAGTTGCATTATCACGTATTGGCTGAGGAGTTAGCTTGCATAGGATAGACGATGGGTTTTCTTCGCTTTCAAATGCGTCGGTTGGTATTGTAGCTCCTGTTAGTTCTAAAGTGCTGTCTGATGTTACAGCATCACTCGAGAATGTAACTTTTGCTGAAAAAGAACCTGCTTTTGTAGGAATGAAGTCTATATATAAAGAAACACCTTTCAGGGCTTTTAGAGTGTATGGATATTGTATTTGCCAATTCCTTGCAGAAAATGGTGTTCCTGCAAGTGCTGTAAGGTGATCGTCACCGGTAAGGATTAAATCGGACATACTTTGATTTTGCACTCGAAACTGTCTGCCTTCAACCTTTTTACCTACGGCACATTTACCACAATCTAGGTTGTCAACTGAAATCACGGGAGTTATAATTTCAGCTTTAATAGTTGATATATATGAAAATACACATTCATCACCGATACCAATTTCATCTAAGTAAAGGCTGTCCTGAAGATTGGTAAATTCAATCTTTATTGAAAAGTTGAAGCTTGGCTTTAGTACAAACGGCAAGGCAGTTGTATTAAGAATTTTGAAACCCCTTGTTTTTTCTTTCAGTTCAAGCCGGGTTATTGTAATAGCAGAAGTTCCACCATTTATAATTGTAACATCTGCTGTCTTCGTCTCTCCTCTTTTAACAATCCCTAGTTCCACAGGGTTACCAGATTCTACATACAGTTTTAATGCTTTAAATTCAACGGTAATTATCGTATCATTTCCTACTTGGTCCGCAAATACTATCGTTGCATGTGCATCTTTACTTTTATCGATAACTTTCAGTTTCCAATCGGTAGATTTACTTTTCCCCGGTATAAATGTTTTTGTACTGTCGTAGCTGAACACATAGTTCGAACTTGAGGCTTCAACCATAAAGACAACCCCTAAGTTTGATCTTTTTAAGGAATCGTTTGGAATATCAGTTACCATTCCATTATTCACAGAGCCGTCACAGGACATAGTCCAAGTGGGAAGAGGAGCTTGAACGTCATTATTGGAAACAATAACAGGTTGTTGTATATTTTTTAATCCAACACTTGCAGGCATTCCGTAGGAGTCGTAATTTGAAAATCCATACGCATAAGCGGCAAATGGTGTTTTAGCTCTGATACTATATGTATTATCGCCGGGCAGTACTAATTGCTTACATGCATATTTATTACCATTAACAGGAATGGAAAATAAGTAACCCGGTGTTGAACCGAAACGGGTACTTAATTTTTTCCATTCAAACTTTCCGTTAACTGCAACTGCAAATTCAAGATCATCAGGAATAGAACCGTCTGGAGATAACTGATATACTAAATTTAAATAGTGGATCTTAAAGTTGTTATTACTTGATATTGCCCCGGGAGTACACCAGGTAATCTCCGTTTGGTACTGTTCAAACGGTGTAAGGGCAATTTGAAACGGGTCGTTTGATACATTATCATCAGCTTGACCCGGATTATACATTGAAACAGAAATCGGTTTGTCGGCTGTAATCACCACTGCCTTTGGATCACCGTCAAAAGCACGACGTTCTACAAAACCATCATCAATTTTTCCAGAAGAACCGCGAATAACAAACCATTCTTGTCCATCCCTATACACCCTGGTATATTTTTCCTTGGCATAAATGCGAATAATAGGGTTCTTTTTCCGTCCATAGATTGGCGTTACATGATATTCCTTACCCCATGTAAAAGTAGGGAGTTCCATCTCGGAAATATAATCACATGCGTAAACACCTGCAGGAACGTTTGCACATTGATTACCGGAGACAACTGCTACAGGTTTATTTGAGGTAATTCGGCTGCCTGAAAGATCTTGAAGATCACCATTACTTGCAAAACACAATACATCACCTTTTTTGGCTAATACAAACTCGTGGGATACCTGACCGGGCTTGAGTCCACCTGAGGTTTCGGAAGATGCTGTACCGCCCATTTCAAAATATACGGTTGTTCCATCGTATGCAGCACTGATTGTAGTCATTGAAACAAGCTGATACCCCGAACCAATTGCTGTGTACTGGGGGTAGGAGGATACT
>CALMMI010000603.1 GCA_937868245.1 uncultured Ignavibacteria bacterium
CTTGCATATTCCTGAACTTTCTTTGCCATATTTTCGAAATCTGTACTTATACCCATAATTGAAAAAGACGGGATCATTTTATGTACAGCAGAATATAATGAACTCCAATCTTTTTCCTCGAAACTTTGTTTCATTGTGTTAATGAGGGGAGGAGTCTGCTCCAAATAAAGAGAGATCATTTCCATCATCAGTTTAGGGTCTGATTTTGTACGGTGTGTTAAATAATGTAAGTCAATACATTTAACTTTTTTTCCTGGAGTAATATCATTTTCCTTATTGTTAATTGAGCGTGCAGGTTTTTTTACCAAAGCAATGATTTTACTATACAAAAGCCGTTCATCAACCGGCTTGGCGATATAATCATTCATGCCAACCGCTTTACATTTTGCTAAATCTACCGTAGTAACGTCAGCGGTTAAGGCTATAATTGGAATTTTTGAATTTAGTGTATTTCTAATATATTCTGTAGCTTCAAATCCATTCATTTCAGGCATTTGTAAGTCCATTAAAATAATATCGTACGATTTTCTCTGTAATTTTTCAATTGCGATCTTTCCATTAGCTGCAATTTCACGTTCAAAGCCGAAATCATCCAAGAGTGTTTTCATTAATAATTGATTAAGAGCAATATCTTCTGCAACTAATACTTTAATATTCTTAATTTCAGTATCCAATTCTATTATTTCTGTAACTTCTTCCGCTTTATCTTTTGTTTTTAAGAAATCAAGAATAAAACTAAATGTTGAGCCTACTTCTAATGAACTTACCACATGAATACTGCCGCCCTGCGGTTCAACCAATTGTTTTACGATAGCCAAGCCTAACCCGGTGCCTCCATACAATCGCGAGGTAATGCTTGATGCCTGTTGAAAATTCTCGAAAATGGAATCTATTTTGTATGCCGCAATACCAATTCCTGTATCTTTCACTGCAAACTCGATTGTTACCTTTTCTTCATCTTCACTAATCATTCGTACGCTTACGGTGATTTTTCCTTTATTGGTAAATTTAACGGCATTACTGACCAGATTTAGAATCACTTGATGCAGGCGCACCGGATCTCCTACCAATACATCCGGAATATTACTGTCGTATTCTTTTACAAGTACCAGATTCTTCTCTTGGATTTTAGTTTCAAACAAATGCAGCATCGCCGAAATAGATAAAGCCATTTTGAACGGTACTTGCTCAAATGTCATTTTCCCGGCATCAACTTTTGCCAAATCGAGAATATCGTTTATAAGAACAATTAATGAATCACCGCTCATCTTTATAGCCATCAGGTACTCTTTCTGTTTGGCAGATAAATCTGTTTTCAAAACAACCTTTGTGAAGCCGATAATAGCATTCATAGGTGTGCGTATTTCATGACTCATGTTGGATAAAAACTGCTGCTTTGCTTTTACGGCATCTTCGGCAATTAAAGCTGCGCTTTCGGCTTTTAACTTTGCTTCTTCTGCAATTAAAGTGGCAAGTTCAGCAAATACTTTTGCCTCCGTAAGCTCCTTTTCGAATTTTTTTTGCTCAGTAATATCCCTTGCCACTACTACGGCACCGAGTACATTCCCTTGCTCATCCTTGTAAATCGAACCATTGAATAACACATTTGTCAGTTTGTGATCTTTTATGATTAAGGGGTAATCAGCCACAAAGCCTTTTGCAAATACTTCCTGATAAACTTTGCGGGCTTTTTCAGGATCTGTAAAGTAAATCTTGAAATCTGTCCCTTTCAATTCATTACGGGTTTTACCGGTAACAAGGGTTAATGCCTCGTTCATATCGGTAATTTTACCTTCCGTGCTGATTGTGACCAATGGGTCTAAACTTGCTTCTATCAAGCTCCTTGCGTATTGCGATGCATTTGCTTTGGTGTTCGGCATATTATTCTTTCTGATTGTTTTGATTGCCGATTTCTTCAATCGGACTTCTCCTTTTATCTTTTAACTGTTTAAAATGCGATGGTGATAGCCCTGTTGCCTTCTTAAATTGATTCGATAAATGAGCAACACTGCTGTAATTCATTTTCCACGCAATTTCCGAAATACTGAGTTCATCATACATTATCAATTCTTTTATCCTCTCTATTTTATGAGAGATAATGAATTGTTCGATAGTTGTTCCTTGTACTTCTGAAAATAAATTCGCTAGGTAGGTATAATCGTGGTGTAGTTTTTCACTCAAAAAATGTGAGAAATTAATTTTTATCATTTCATCGGTGTGGTGAACCATTTCAATGATAACATTCTTTATTTTTTCTATCAGAATTGATCTTTTGTCGTCCATTAACTCAAGACCTAAGTTCAGCAAGCCAATTTTCAACTGTTCCGTTTGCTCAGGTGTAAGGTCTTCCATCACATCAACTTCCCCCAAATCAACCACAACAAAGTGTAATCCAAGCTTTTTCAACTCTTCTTTTACAGCTACCTTACAACGGTTGCTGACCATGTATTTTATATGCAATTTCAAGAGAATTCCCTCATCAACTGATACCGACAAAAAATCCATTTCTTTAGCTCAGTACATTGAAATACAATCAGCTCTCAATAATATGCTATATACTATGTTAATATAACACTTTATTTTTCAATTCTTTATGAATTTCTTTGAGATAGTGAAAATACTGACTTAATATGCGGTTTCTCAATAAGAAAATAGAAGAGATACATGAGCATCTGATTGAGAAATGTTGCTAAAATTCCTAAGATAGAACCTGCCATTAATGCTGCTCCATATCCACTTAGCTGCCCAACACCATACATAGGATTAGAAAAATATTTATAAGAACCTGCTACTTTGAACTCACCGAGTGCCTTTTTCAAAAAAAGATCCTTGTAATAATATGTATCAATTCCTATAACCATCGCAGAAGATAGGTTTATCCACATTCCAAATAAAGCCAAACATATTCCGAAACCGATACAGCTATATCTAAAAATAGTAAACTCTGTTGCACTCATCGGAATCCATTGAGTGATGTTAAGAATCGACCATTGAGTTGCTTCAATCAACAGACCGAAACTTAATCCTCTTTGAAAAAACATAACTGAGGTAAGCACTTCATAAATATTCCATGCCTTACTTTCGCCATATTTTTTTATCAGCCATCCGGAAAAACCATTTTTTGCAAAACCCCAAAAAAGAAATACATAACGGGTAATAAACAGTAGTGCAAAGTATAGTAGGGCTGCTTTTAACGAAACCCTGTCAGCTATGACTAAATGAAAGAGATACCCAATGCAAATGCACCCAATCGCAATAATTCTGCTTTTATTAATCTGATCTATCCTGATACCTGCAGTTGCCAAAAGGATGAAAAATATCTTTTTGATGAATTTCAGCATAGAATTAAGTGTATATTAACAGGTTTTCAAATCTTAAATATGTTCAACGTTGAGTTGTCTTCCTTGTTTCATATAGTATTCGTTTGCATTATCAGTTTTTTGTTCTGATTTATGTGTTTTTTCCATTGTCAACTTTGCCATCAAATAGCTGACTGTTGATTCAGCACCTTGATTGAGGTTTACATATGATTCTTCCAAGCCGTCGTAACACCCGCCTGTACATGGATTGTAGATTATTTGATTAAGATGATTTTTACCCAAGAACCAGTTAAACGATGTTTCCATCTTTTTTAAGTATTCTTCGTTTCTAAAAACAGAGTAAAATTTTCGTAAAGCGATAATAGTATAGGCAACATCTATCGGTTGTTCACCTCCGACTACAGGAGGAATCACTTCTTTATTCCTCTGCAACCAATTCCGATTAGATACGACTTTTATATGGTTTTCAGTAAAGATTTTAGACAATAGAAAATCAAATGTTGTTCTTGCAATTTCCTTGTAAATTTCATCACCGGTTACTAAGTATGCACAAAGCATTGCTTCGGGTAAAATACTGTTTGCATAGGTAAGATAACTTTCAAACCATTGCCATTCAGCTTGGGCTTCATGCCTGTACATTTGAACTAACCTGTTTGCAAGTTCACGAATTAAATCAAGTTCCCGTTCTGTTTTGATTTTTACTCGATAGTAATACAACCCTTTTATTAGAAAGGACATGGCGCGTGTAGAATGTATCGTGCGGACATTAGTTAGTGCCTGCTGCATAGTTGCTTCTGCGTCAACCGACAGATATCCTGGCAGCAGGGAACTTATCGAAACTAAATAACCCAATGCCCATACAGCTCTACCGTGTGCATCCGACAGATTTGTTGAATAATTTTGCTCTGTAAAATTAGTGTGCTCATCCACATAGTTGAGAAAACTTCCATCGGATTGCAAACAATATTTGATGAAATTGAAATATGTAATGATATATGGAATATCCGATTTATCATGTGTTAATTCAAAATGTTGACACATTGCAACCAAAGCCCTCGCATTGTCATCCAGCGTATAGCCCGAATCAATATCAGGTTGGTTTATCTTTGAAAACTGAATCATCCCAAAATTTGTTGTTAGTTTTTTAATATAATCAAGATTTACTTTAGGAATTGAATATTGCAAACTAATATCATAATTACTTATTTTTTCAAACAAACCTGCATGAGCAATTGCTGCATTTTCCCATGCTGTGGGTGCCATCCGGTGCAGCCCGTTTGATATAATATTATTTCTTAGTTGTTCATCGTTTAATATCGTTATAACGGAGTCGGCTAATTGTATGGGGTTGTCGAAATCAATTATAATTCCTGCATCGTTTTTAAGGACCTCACGGACATGGGGTATTGGTGTGGAAACTATCGGACAGCCGCAACTTATTGCATATGAGAATGTACCGCTTACTGCCTGATTTGGATCTTTTGAAGTGAATAAGTAAATATCGGAGAGTTGTAAAAATTCAAGAAGTTCCGGTAAAGGCAGAAAGCGGTTAATAAACCGAACATGCTGTTGTAAATGTAATTCAGCAACTTTTTCTTCAAGCATTCTCCGGTATTTTTCTCCTTCATTTTTAACAACGGAAGGATGAGTTTTTCCAATAATTAGAAATAGTACATCAGGATTGTTTTTAACAATAGAAGGTAACGCCTTTAGGGTTGTTTCAATTCCTTTTCCCGAGCTTAAAAGTCCGAAAGTGGATAGTATTTTTTTGCCGGATAAATTGTGTTTTTTCTTAAGAAGATATTTATCAGAATGAGGTACTAAATGTGTGCCATGAGGTATTACCGTGATTTTGTTTGGAGAAACTCCATAATCACGTACTAATACATCCCGTGATGAATTAGTCATTACTATGATTGATTCGGAGTAAAAGGAAATTTCTTGTACTTTTACTTTGAACAATTGGTCCGGATTTGGTAATACTGTGTGAAAAACCGTAATAATTGGTTTTGTGAGCGAAGCAATGAACAATTTGAAATCTTCTTCTTTTTTTTCGAAGAATCCAAATTCATGCTGAATCATTACCATACTGATTTCTGCATTGTTATTTATGGCTGTTGCTAATTTACTGAATGCTTTAGTATGGTCAGTATTTAAGACGTATTTTATATCTTCGGTGTATGTATGTCTTTCATTCTCAGATTCAAGCGGACAAATGCTAATGTTGAATGAATTATGGAATTTATTATATAATGCCTTTATCAGATCTTGAGAATAAGTTGCAATGCCACATTCTCTCGGTGGATAGGATGTGATAAATAATATTTCGGGTAATTTATTAGTACTGTTCCGAATCTGTATATCATCTGTAAATTTACGGAATAATAAAGGTTGCCCCTCATCCGAGACACTATTTGTATAGCGTAATTCAGTTTCACTTCTCATATTGTTTTATGTATTAAGAGTTCTTGTAATAGTGCATCTAAACTAAGTGAAGCACATGCAATTTGCTCGTCGGCAGCACCGTAATAGATATAAAGCCTATCTTCAATTAAGGCAGTACCTGTTGGGAAACATACATTATTAACCTCACCTTTTAATTCCCATTCCATTTCCGGCTTGAATAAAGGATAGGGAAGCCTTGCCAGTTCTTTTTGGGGATTTTCCAAATCAAGTAATGCAGCACATGCTGAATATACATACCCTTTTATGGTGTCGTAAACACCATGATAAATTATTAGCCAGCCATACTTGGTTTCGATCGGAGGGCATCCGCCTCCGATGTAACTTACTTCATGTTTGTATTTAGATGAAAGAACAATGTAGTCATCAATATGTAGAAAATAATTCTGCCAAAATTCCGGTGTTAACTCATCTAAATTATTAATGGAAACGACTATTTGAATTTCGGGTTTTATTCTGTGCAAAAAAAATAATTTTCCTTTTATTTTTCTTGGAAAGAAAATAACATTTTTATCCCAAACAAGTACTTTTTTTCCTTGAGTTTCACTAATATGGTCTTGTTCATTGTACCGTGAATATTTTTCATTAATTTCTCCCTTAGATTTTGCCAGGCGAATGAATTCGTCGTATGAAATCTGTGGTACAATTAGTCCCATTTTATCGAAATTCTTCAAGTCTTTTGAAATAGCCAAAGCCCCTAATGCATTTATACCATCGTAAGCAGTGTAGGTTAGATAATACAAATCTTCAATTTTTACAATTCTCGGGTCTTCAACGCCATGAGATTCATAGTCGTATTGGGAAAAAATTACTGGTGATTCCAGTCTTTCGATAACTTTTAAAGGATCAATCAATTTACAATATCCTATGCTCGAATAATTACCATTACTAACTGCTCTATAAAAAAGATGAATAGTACCATTTTCCCGAATTACTCCCGGATTTAATACACCTTCATTTTCAAAACCAAGCTCGGTTTTCTTCAAAATGATGCCTTCTTTTTTAACTTCAACCATTGTGTTTTGAAAATAATTTAGAAACTACGACAATCATGCTGTTTATGATTAGATATACAATTACTTTTTACCATTACCTTTGCCATGGCTTTTGCCATTACCCCCGCCTTTGCTTTTAACTACATTTCTCTGAACACGAATATTGTTAGTTTTTTTTATCTTGGAGTTTATGATGACAGGTCGAACACCAATCGTTCTTACTTCACCACCTCGGTATCCCTTTGCATATTTTACACGATAGTCGTTAAAGCTAGTATATGGTGTTTCCCCTCGATAATCTCTGATTACAACTTTCGGTCCGCTATATAGATCATAGGTACGGTATTGCCTAGGCAAATAGGTTCTGCGTACCCATACACCGTTGTTATTATAGATGAACATTGATGAATTAACATCGTAATAAGATTCTACATCAGGTAAATAGTAATATCTCTCATTAGTGTATCCTATAGGACCCCACGGAGGTGGTGTTCCAATCTGCACATTTACCGAAACTTGAGCTTTAGCTGATATTGAGACCAGCATAAATACACCTATAGCCATCATTTTGAAAGAATTCATAAGCTAGCTTTTGGAAATGAAGTTAGTACGAGAAGAATTGTATACAAAAGTACGGTTTTTACTCGGCGGGAGAGTTGCATAACTCTTGAAATTACTTGCATTATTCCCACATGTTCAAGCTTCAGGTGCATTGGGATTTAATACAATGGGTCATATAAAGTGATTTGCTTTTAGAAGGAAAAATTCAAAGTGGGAAATTTTCGCAAGCAGTTTTCAAAGTAGTGTTTGAACAATAAAACTAAATATCGAATTAGTTCATTATAGAGAAATTTAGTGATTTATATATAATGAATATATCAAAAACGAAAAGCTGCTTTGGGTAAGAAAGCAGCTTTAGAAAATTAAACATCAATGTAAAATACAATACATGTTTAAAATATATACTTATTGATCATCAGCGAGAGCTTAAATTAATCTCCATTGTCTTCATCCAAATCAGAATGATTATCTCCGCCTAAACTATAATAGTTGTTTTCTTCATCTTCACTTCCAATTTCCTCTTGCTCGTCATCCAATTCCGAGCCGGGTATATCTAAATCGCTGCCCGATTGATCATCATCAAAAGTTTTTTCGTTGAAATTAGTGCCAAAATCATCAAGAGAATTTGCACGTTTCTTTTGGGAAATATCTTCAGGGTCAATATCCTGTTCTTCTTTAAATTGATTGTAGATATCTTCTGTTTCAGGATAGACAGGATATCCGGACGGATTTTCATTACCATCACTTTTTTTAGAATTATCAGGGGGTATCATATAGATTCCATTAATTTGAATGTTTTATACATAAGCGGACTAATGTATAGAAAAATGTTCTTTAACAAAAGCATGTTGCTGATTTTCTGTCATTTTATCCGAAGGTTTTGCTTCAATTTTAATATTATCAAAATGATGATCAGCTTTTAAAATATGCAATAACTCAATTTTCGCATCAGTAGGACCAAAAAGAATAACTTCGTCGTAACTTTTAATAGTTTCTGCTGATCTCTTATAATAATCAGTCTGAAGATGTTGTTCCTTATTATGTATCAAGCTTTCACTTTCGCTTAAAGTATGATCATTACCTGAATGCACTGTTTTAGTCAAAATATTGTCAGTTTTTACAATACCTGATGCAGTTGTTATT